>JASIEC010000027.1 GCA_030046135.1 Thermoplasmata archaeon
GAAGCTCGCCGCGTCCCGGGCCGCCGTGACCATCGCGTCGGCGGCCGTCGATGTCGCCGGGGCATCCGGGGTCTCCGGGGGGGCGGAGCCCCAGCGGCTCCTGCGCGACGCTCGAGTCTTCCCTCTGGTCGAAGGAACGACCGAGGTCCAGGAGCTTGTGATCGCCCGCCGACTCCTCGAGACGAGCGGGCCCGGAGCCGACGGGTCCGGCCGGGGGAACGAGGAGTGACCGGCCGGCGGCCGAAGCGGTCCACGGCCCCGGAGCGAGGGCTGGGAGAGCCGACTCCCCACGCCGCGCGTCCGGGGTCGCCTCTCCTCACCGAACCTTCGGCGCCCGTGACGCTCGACGCGACCGCGATCGACGCGGATATCAAGGCCCTCCTCCGGGGGGACGGGATCGAGAGCCTGTACCCTCCTCAGGCCGTCGCCGCCGGGCCGGTCCTGGCGGGGGAAAGCGTCCTTCTCGCCTGCCCGACGGCGAGCGGGAAATCGCTGATCGCCTACCTCGCGCTGCTTCGGGCGGCGAGGGCCGGCCGGACGGGGCTCTACCTTGTCCCGCTCCGGGCGCTCGCCCACGAGAAGGCGGAGGAGCTCGAGAAGTTCGCCTCCCTCGGCATCGCCTCCGGGGTCTCGGTCGGCGACTTCGATCTCTCGGCGGACCGGCTCGAGAAGCTCGACATCCTCGTCGCGACGAGCGAGAAGGCCGACGGCCTCCTCCGCCGACGGAGCCCGTGGCTGGACCGGCTCGGCGTCGTCGTGGCGGACGAGGTCCACCTGATGCGCGACCCCGAGCGGGGCCCGACGCTCGAGGTCTGCCTCACCCTCCTCCGGCGCCGCAACCCGACCCTTCAGATAGTCGCCCTCTCCGCGACCGTCGCGAACGCCGCCGAGGTCGCCGCGTGGCTCGGCGGGCGGTCGATCGAGAGCACGTTCCGGCCCGTCCCCCTGAAGCTCGGGGTCTACCACGGCGGGCGGATCACCTTCACCGACCTCTCGAGCCGGGAGATTCCGCCGCCCGGCGAGGCCGTGCCCCGGCTCGTACGCTCCGTCGTCCAGGAGGGGGGCCAGGCGCTCGTCTTCGTCAACAGCCGCCGGGCGAGCGAGCAGCTCGCCCTCGCCCTCGTTCCGACCGTCGGCCCTCTCCTCGGCGCCGAGGGCCGGGCGCGGGCTCGGGACGCCGCCGATCGCCTCGGCACCGTCTCCGAGGAGGAGACCGAGGGGCTCCGCCGGCTGGGAGCGCTCCTTCCCCACGGGGTCGCCTTCCACAACGCCTCGCTGACCCACCCCGAGCGCCAGATCGTCGAGCGGGCGTTCCGGGACCGAGCCCTGAAAGCGCTCGTCGCGACGCCCACGCTCGCCGCCGGGATCAACCTGCCGGCCCGCCGGGTCGTCGTGCGTGACACGACCCGGTACGACGACCGCCTCGGCCTACAAGCGCCGATCCCGGCGCTGGAAGTCCAGCAGATGCTCGGTCGTGCGGGGCGCCCCCGGTTCGATCCGTACGGGGAGGCGCTCGTCGTCGCGCGGACCCCGGACGACGAGGAGCGGCTCGTCGACAGCTACCTCGACGCGCCGCCCGAGCCGATCGTGAGCCGGCTCGCCTCGGAGCCCGCGCTCCGGATGCACCTGCTCTCCCTCGTCGCGAGCGGGGCGGTCCGCTCTGAGGAGGAGCTCGAGGGATTCTTCCGGGCGACGTTCTACGGCCGCACCCTCCCCCTCCACGAGTTGCGGCGCACGGTGACGAGCGTCCGGAAGTTCCTCGAGGCGAACGACCTCCTCGTCCCGGGGCGTGAGCTCGAGGCGACGCGCTTCGGCGCCCTCACGAGCGAACTGTATCTGGATCCCCTCAGCGCCGTCGCTCTGCGGGGGGTCCTCGAGCGCGCCCCCCTCGGCGTCGCAGAGTTCCCTCTGCTCGCGGCGATCGCCTCGACCCCCGACCTCCCGCCGTGGTTCGTCCGACGGGACGACGAGGCGGAGCTCCACGCCCGGTTCGTCGACGAGGCAGAGGAGCTGCTCGTCAAGCCCGAGGAGCCCCCGCTCGAGCTCCCGTTCGCGGCCTTCCTCGCGACCCTGAAGACGGCGGCCGTCCTCGAGGGGTGGATCGGCGAGACGCCGATCGTCGAGCTCGGCGAGACGTTCGGGATCGGGGCGGGGGACCTTCGGACGAAGGTCGAGGACGCGGAGTGGCTCCTCTTCGGCGCGGCCCGGATCGCTCGGGTGTTCCAGCGGCGGCTCGCCCGGACGATCGACGACCTTTCGCTCCGGGTCCGCTACGGGGTCAAGGAGGAGCTCCTCGACCTCGTGCGCCTCCGCGGGATCGGCCGAGTCCGCGCACGCCTGCTGTTCCGCGCCGGGTTCGCCGACCGCGAGGCGCTCCGGGCCGCGCCCCTCGAGAGGATCTCGCACGCGCTCCGGTCGGCCCGCCTCGCCGAGTCGGTCGTCGCCCAGCTCCACCCCCGTGGCTCCCCGCGGAATCCGGCCCCCGACGTCCCCGCCGGCGAAGGGGCTCCGGCGGCGCGGCGGGTCACCGCGCGGCGTCTCGACGAGTACCCGTCCAGTCCCGAGTCGTGACCCACTCGTCGATCGGCGTCAGGACGCGGACCACCGAGCGCGTCCCTCCTTGGCCCCCCGTCCGGATCTCGCGACGAACGTAGCCCGCCCTCTCGAGGCGGACGATCCGGCGCCAGAGCGTCGTGGCGGGGAGCGGGCGGGCGCCCTCCTCGAGCGCGTATCGAGCCTCGAGGCGACGCACCTCGCCGAGGCGGGCTGCCACGCCGCCGCTCGCGCCCCCGATCGCGCGCACGACCCGGGGTTCGACCGGGATCCGTCCTTCGGGCCCAGCCTCGGGGCCCTCGCGCCGGGGCCGGCCCCGCCCCCCGAGGAGTTCGCGTCGGAGGAGGTCCACCGCCCTCCGCGATCCCCCGCCGTCCTCGATCGAGCGCGCCACGACCGTGGAGACAAGGGACGGGGGCGGGGCGCGTCCGAGCGCTCGCTCCGCGCGGTCGCGGACAATCTCCCGCAGCGCCGGCTCGGAGTAGGGGCGAAGCTCGAGGAACGGTCCCAGGGGACTCCCGGGAGCCGCGCCATCGAGCGCCGTCGCGAGCCCCTCGGACGAGCCCGCGACGATCGTCCACAGCGGGGGCAGCCCGCTCTCCCCCTCGGGCAGGAACCGGTCGGGGTCCGAGCAGGCGCGGACGATCGGTCCGAGCGCCGGCCCTCCCACTTCCACGTCATCGAGAAGGACGATCGTGGGACGGGGGTCCCTCCGGATCCGCCGGAGGACCCCGGCCACGATCTCGGCGACCGGGAAGCCCCGCCCGTCGAACCCGGGGTCGAACCTCTGGAGGAGAGCGGCGGCGACGCCGTGGGTGCCCCGGAGCCCCGCCGCGCGGACGGACAGGACCCGGGGGAGGGACGCGGGAGCGCTCCTGCGGATCCGATCCGCGGCCTCGCGGGCGGCCCGCCGGGCGACGGTCGAGGTCCCCGAGCCGGACGGTCCCGCCACGACCGCGATCCAGGGCGGAGGGGCGACGGGGGTGGGAGGGTCGAGGCGGCGGACGAGGTCCTCGACGTCGCGCTCCCGGCCGAGGGCGATCGGGGCGAGCCAGTCTCCCGCCAGCACCTCGGAGTGCGCGATCGGGAACATGGTCCGAGGATATCTGCGGTGTATAAGAAATCTGTTGTAAGTCGGACCGGGCCCGTGGAATCTGGACGAGCCGGCGGTCGGCGCGCTCGGGGCCCTTAAATCCCGGGGGCGCTCCCGCGGGCCGGGGCGTGCGGGCGTGTCGCATCGAATCACCTTGATCCCCGGCGACGGGATCGGGCCGGAGGTCACCGCCGCCGCCCGGACGGTCGGCGAGGCGACGGGGGTCTCGCTGGAGTGGGAGGTCGTCGAGGCGGGCGAGGCGACGATCCGCTCGCAGGGCACCCCGCTCCCCGACGACGTGCTCGCCTCGATCCGGAAGAACCGGGTCGCTCTCAAGGGACCGATCACGACGCCGATCGGCGGAGGGTTCCGCTCGGTGAACGTGGCGTTGCGCCAGCAGCTGGACCTCTACGCCTCGGTCCGTCCCGCGCGGGCGATCGCGGGCGAGGGGACGAGGTTCCCCGAGACGGACCTGATCGTCGTCCGCGAGGCGACCGAGGGCCTCTACTCGGGCGTTGAGCACTGGGTCGACCGAGACCATACCGCGGCCGAGTCGGTCGCCGTGATCACCCGAAAGGCCTCGGACCGGATCGTCCGGTTCGCCTTCGAGCTCGCGAAGAGGGAGCGACGCCGCCGCGTCACGGCGGTCCACAAGGCGAACATCATGAAGACGACCGGCGCGCTGTTCCAGACCGCGTTCCGCGAGATCGCGGCCAAGTTCCCCGAGATCCCCTCCGACGAGCGCCTGATCGACAACATGTGCATGCAGCTCGCCAAGAAGCCCGAGGAGTACGACGTCATCGTCACGACGAACCTCTTCGGCGACATCCTCTCCGACCTGTGCGCGGGCCTCGCAGGGGGCCTCGGGGTCGCGCCGGGGGCCCTCTACGGCGAGACGCTCGCGGTGTTCGAGCCCGTCCACGGCTCGGCGCCGAAGTACGCGGGCCAGGACCGGGCCGATCCGGTGGCCGAGATCCTGTGCCTGGAGCTTCTCCTCCGCCACCTCGGCGAGACCGAGGCCGCCGACCGGGTGTTCCGGGCGGTCTGGGAGACGATCGCGGAGAAGAAGGTCGTGACGTACGACCTCGCCCTACCGGGGTACACGACGCGCCCGGTGTCCCCGTCGACCTGCTCGGCGATGGCGAAAGAGATCGCCCGAAAGATTCCCGACGTGCGCCTCGACACCCCGCTGCCGAAGCCCCGAGGGGCCCCCGCCTCGGTCTCCGACGCCGCCCTGGAGGCCTGAGGGCTCCGGATCGCGCTCCCGGTGCGGGGGGAGCGCGGGCCGCGTGGCCCGCAGAGTTCATCTCGGAGGGGCCGGCATGCTCCACGTCCGAGGTCCCGTGCCCGACGCCCGAGCGATTCGGATCTCCCGCCCCTCGTCGGCCGCGCCACTCGGCGTCCCGAGTGCGCCTCCTCCCGGTGCGACGAGAGCCTCCCCTCCGTCTCGGCGGCTCGAGAACACGGCCGCGTCCCGGTGGGCGATGCGGCTCGGTCTCCTCTACGCGCTCGCGGTCATGGCGGGCTACTACCTCTTCCTGGTCCTCGGGGAAGCCGCGCCCGGGGGTCGATCGGCAGCCGAGCTCGACGACCTCGCCGTCCTCGGGATCCTGGCCGCGCTCATCGCCGCGGCGGGGTTCGCGGTGATCCTCAGGGCAGCTCCGCGCGCGATCGAGATCCGGCCCGACGGCTGGATCGTCCTCGAGAGGTTCGTCGGCTCACGCTACTACCCGACGTCCCGGGAGTTCCGGGTCCGACGGAAGCGAACGTTCCGCGGCGGGCTCGCCCCGGCGCCGGTCATTTCGGTCCAGATCGGCTCGGGCCCGGTCCTGAGGACCTACTGGATCGACGAGTCGATCCTCGAGGAGCTCGGCGCGGCGGAGGGGGCCTAGCGGCCCCGATCACTCGAGCAGGTCTTCGAGCTCGCTCGCCACAAGGGTGAGCAGCTGGTCGAGCGAGCGGTTCTTGAGCTCGGTGATGTGGCCCGAGTCGCTCTCGAGGCGCGCCAGGAACTCGTCGCCGTCCCGCACGAACGAGAGGGAGAGGACGTGCCGACGTCCCCCGGGCAAGGGAACCGCGAGCTCCGCCGCCGGGACCGCGGGCACGGGAGCGGCCGGAGGAGCGGATCGCGTCGACTTCGCCGCAGGCTTGGCCGCGGGTTTCGCGGGCGGCCTCGCGGCGGACTTCGGCGAGGATTTCTTCGTCGGAGGGGAGGCCTTGCGAGGCGCCGGCTTCTTGGGCCGAGCCTTCGGGGCCGGCGTCCGGGAACGGGAGACCGGGCGTCGCGAACGGACCATTCGGGGCGGCCTCGGGCCGCCGCACCAAGCCCCCCTATTTATGGGTATGGTCGTCCGCGTCTCGAGGAAGCCGCCGACCGGTCGAGACCGAGCCATTTAGGTCGCATCGGTCTCGACCTCCCGCGATGGCGACGGGGCCCCCGAGGGCGCCCCCCGGGGCGGTACCGACGCGCCCGCCGCTCCGTCCCGAGACGCTCCTGCTCCTCGCGGGCCTCACGCTGTTGCTCATCGTCGTCGCGCTCGAGCCGTACCTCACCTACGCCGTCTTCGGCTCGGACACGGGAGAGTACTACTACCTCACCCACGCCCTCGTGACGACGGGCACGCTCCCTCGGGGGGCGGCGTACACCGGCTGGGGGACGGCGTACCCGGATTTCCCGGGGACGTTCCTCCTCGCCGGAGGAAGCGCCGAGGCGCTGCACCTCAGCGCCTTCACGGGCCTCACCGTGATCGTCCCGGTCGTCGCCGTCCTGTCCGTGCTGCCGCTGTTCCTCCTGTTCCGGAGGCTCTACCCGCACGACACGGTGGCGCTCCTCGGGGCTGCGATCGCGTCGGTGGCGATGCCGAGGATGTTCTCCCTCGCCCACCCGGCGCCCCTCGCCCTCGGGGACCTCCTCTGCGTCGCCGCACTCTGGATGCTCGTCGAGAGCCGGCGCGACACGCGCTGGTTCGCGCTCCTCCTCCCGACGTCGGGCGCGCTCATCGTCACGCATCACCTCTCGTCGTACTTCTTCGCGGTCGCCGGGCTCGGCGGGATCGTCCTGTTCGAGCTGTGGCGCCCGGGGCTGTGGAGCCGGCGGCTCCCGATCCGGGAGTTCGTCTTCTTCGCCGGGTTCGTCACCGCGACGTTCGCCTTCTGGTTCTACGGGACCCGGGAGTTTGTCTCGAAGGTCCTCCTGTTCAGCCTCGGCGGGAGCGAGGTCGTCGGCTTCGCCGCGTTCGAGGCGGTCGGCCTCGCCGGGGTCGCCCTGGCCTACCTCGTCGTCCGATGGCGCCGGGGCCGGCCCCGCCGGACGAAACCGTGGGTGAGGCTCCCCACGGGAGCGAGCCTCGTCCGGGACGCCGTCTGGATCGGGGCGGGGGTCTTCACCGCGGCGTCGATCCTGCTCGTCGTCCCCATCCCCGGGACGACCCAGACCGCGAGCCCGTCCACGATCCTCTGGTTCGTGCCGGTCCTCGCGCTCGGCATCCTCTGCTCGGGGAGCCGACGGGCGCTCACTCCGTCGCGCCTCGGACCCCTCGCGCTCGTCTGGCTCGGAGTCCTCGGCCTCTCGGCCGCCGCGATGGTCGTCCTCGCCACCGTCGGGAGCCTGGTCCCCGCGGCGCACGCCGCGGCGGGGATCTCCTCGGCGATCTCGCCCGAGCGTCACGCGGAGTACCTGTTCATCCCGCTCGGTCTGCTCGTCGCCGTCGGGTCGGGGAGGCTCGTTGCGCTCGCGGGGGACCGCGGAGGCCGGCGCGCGATCTTCGCGGCGATGCTCGCGGTCGCCGTGGTCGTCGCCGCGAACGCCGCGATCGTCTACCCGCCCCAGAGGGACTTCGGCGGCTTCGAGGAGGGTTTGACGAAGGGGGACGCGGGGCTCTGGATGTGGATCGGGATCGCGGAGCCGAGCAACGCGACCGTCGCGTCGGACCACCGCCTGAGCTCGATGATCTTCGGCCTCGACCACAATCCCGCGACCTGGGTGACGACGCCGGCGCTGTTCGTCGGGACGAACGAGAGCGCGGCGATCGCGGAGCTCCGTAGCTCCGGCGTCCCGAACCCGGCCGCGCCCCGCCCGATCGACCTGGTCGTGGTCGACTCGGTGATGTACGTCGGGGTCGCGCTCAACCCGTCGCAGCCCGCGCTCCCCCTCTCCCCCCAGGCGATCGCCTGGTTCGAGCTCCCCGCGTTCGTCCTCCTCTACGAGAACGGCCTCGACGTCGTCTACCTGGTCGACGGAGCGCTGCTCCCGTAGGGGAGGAGACGCCCGCTCCGCTCCCAGGTAAGGATCGGGACCGTGCTCACCCCGGCCAGCTCCCCGAGGAGCCGGCGCGCCCAGGCGAGCTTCGCGAGCTTCGTTCGGGCGCGAGTCGTCTCGGGGTCGTCGACCCTCTCGAAGTCGAACCCCCAGAGCAGGATCCGGCGCGCGCCGGCCTCCTCGACGAGGTACGCCGCCCGGTCCCCGTCGGTGAAGCCGCCCGCGTCGAGGAGGGCGGGCCGGGGCTCGCCGGCCCAGGAGCCGGCGAGCTCGCCCGGGAACGACGGGACCCAGCGCTCGAGCGCGGGGAGGTTGTCCCCGTGCGCGTGGACGACGACCAGGCTCCCCCGCTCGCTCGCGGTGAGCTCGGGGGGGACGGGGCCGTCGAGGTCGGTGACGATCAGGTCGGGGACGAGGCCCGCGCCGAGGCAGCTCGCCGCCGCCCCGTCGGCCGCGACCACCGCGGGAGGAGGGGTCGTCGGGGGGAGGCGCCAGATCGGCGGGGGGCCGGCGGCCGGAGCGTTCCCCACGACGATCGCATCCCGGCCGGCCACCCTCGCCGCGACCCGGGGAAGGGGCTCGCGTCGATCGGACGGTCGGAGGAGCTCCTCGAGCCGCCGGGCGGCGGCGATCTCGCGCTCGAACGGGTAGCCGAACTCGCGCCGGATCGCCTCGTACCGGGGGGCCCACTCGGGGTAGCGCATCGAACCGTCCCCGGCGGCCGCACTCCGCGCCAATCCTTTATAATGCGGCCGATGCTCGCCGTCTCGGGGACGTCCCACAGCATGCGGCCGCTCGCGCAGGAGATCCTGGCCCACCTGCCGGGCGAGGGACGGCGGGGCACCGAGCCACCCCCTCCGCCGAGCGGCGACGACGCCGAGCTCGAGGCGGTCCTCGCCTCGCTGAAGACGAACATCAAGGTCGTCGGCTGCGGGGGAGGCGGCTGCAACACGATCAACCGCCTCACCGAGGAGGGGCTCTCGGGAGCGGACATGATGGCGTGCAACACCGACGCCCAGCACCTCCTCACGATCCACGCCGGGAAGAAGATCCTCCTCGGTCGGAAGCTCACCCGAGGGCTCGGCGCGGGCGCGCTCCCGCAGGTCGGCGAGCAGGCCGCGAAGGAGGCCGACGAGGAGCTCAAGAAGGCGCTCGCGAACTCGGACATGGTGTTCATCACCCTCGGTCTCGGCGGCGGGACCGGGACGGGCTCGGCGCCCGTCGTCGCGCAGTGCGCGAAGGACGCCAACGGCGGGGCGCCGCTCACGATCGCCGTCTGCACGCTCCCGTTCGCCTCCGAGGGTCTCGTTCGCGGGGAGAACGCGATGTGGGGGCTCGAGCGGCTCCGCTCCTCCGTCGACACCGTGATCACGATCCCCAACGACCGGCTCCTGGAGCTCGTCCCGCGCCTGCCGATCCAGACCGCGTTCAAGGTCGCGGACTCGGTGCTCGCCCGCGCGATCCGGGGGATCACCGAGATCATCACGCGCCCCGGGCTCGTCAACCTCGACTTCAACGACCTGAGGACGATCATGAAGGGCGGCGGCGTCGCCCTGATCGGGATCGGCGAGTCGGAGAGCGAGAACCGGGCGGAGGACGCCGTCCTGGAGGCGATCAACTCCCCGCTCTTGCACGTCGACATCGCGGGGGCGACGGGGGCGCTCATCAACGTCACCGGCGGACCCGACATGACCGTGAGCGAGGCGCAGAAGGCGGCCGAGGTCGTGCAGAAGTCGATCAGCCCGACCGCCCGGATCATCTGGGGGGCGGCGGTCGACCCGACGATGCAGAGCACGATCCGCGTGATGCTCGTCGTGACCGGGGTTAAATCCCCGCAGATCTTCGGAGGAGCGTCGGCGGCGGGCGCGGCCCGGAAGACCGGCCCCGAGCTCGACATCGTTCACTGAGGGAGCATGACGTTCCTCGATCGCGCGCGGGAGATGCAGGACGACGTCGACGGCCGCCTGCACACCCTCGGCCACGGCAAGTACGGCCGGATCCTCCGGATGGCCCGGCGGCCGACCTCCGAGGAGTACGTGAAGGTCCTCGAGGTGACGTGGCTCGGCGCGGCGCTGATCGGCCTCACGGGGTTCGGCTTCTACATCTTCTTCACCCAGGCCGGCCCGTGGCTCTGGGGCAATCTCTTCTCGGGCCTGTAGGCCCCGCACGGTCGGCGATGGCGAGCGACGGCGACGAGCAAGGGATCGGTCTCCTCTCGGGGACCCCGCCCGAGGCGCCGAAGAAGGCGGCCGCGCCCGCGGCGGTCCCGGTCGCCCCCGTCGCGGCCCCCGCGCCGGCGCCCGTCGCCCCGAAGCCCGACCCGACGCACCTCCTCTCGCTCCAGGCCGCCGACGACACGACCCGCGACGTCACGGCGGGGACCGTGACGACCCTGTCCGCGGTGCTCGCGAACCGGTCCCCCGAGCCGGCCGACGCGAGCCTCACGGTCGAGATCGGCTACACCTCGAAGTACGAGAGCGAGGGGGCGGAATGGCCGGTCCGCTGGACCCCGCCCGGCGCGAGGAGCTCGTCCGAGCTGTTCCCGCGCAAGGAGAAGCGCACGGTCCACCTCCCTCCGTCGGGGGGCGTCCCGCTCTCGTTCGAGATCACGGCCCCGGTCGGCGTCCGCTACGGCGACCGGGTCGAGGTCCGCCTCGCGCTCGACCCCGCGAACGGCGGCACCGCCCCGAAGCTCACCCTCGCCTGCGTCGCCCGCCAGGCGGTCCTCGCGATCAAGACGTCGCGGGGCTACGAGCGGGAGGTCGCCGACACGCTGCTCGCGCGCACCGAGGAGAAGCCGGACGTCGTCTTCGCCCTTCTCGTGCCCTCGTCCCTGCGCGGCTACGTCTTCGCCGAGGGGATGAGCTTCGAGGGGGTCCGCGAGATGCTGAAGGGGATCCGCAAGGCCCGGGGCCTCGTCGACGGCGAGACGACGCTCAAGGAGGTCGAGCCGCTCCTCGTCCCGAAGATCACGGTCGAAGGGTTCGTCGAGGGGGCGATCGTCGAGCTGATCTCGGGCCCGTTCAAGGGCGAGAAGGCCCGGGTCCGCAAGATCGACCAGGCGAAGGAGGAGATCACCGTCGAGCTGATCGAGGCGGTCGTGCCGATCCCCGTCACGGTCCGGGGGGACCACGTGAGGATGCTCGAGCGCGGAGGGTCGAAGAGTGGCGGATGAGGTGAGCGTCCTCGTGGAGGGGGGCAAGGCGTCGGCCGGGCCGCCGCTCGGGCCCGCCCTCGGCCCGCTCGGGGTCAACGTCGGGCAGGTCGTCGCGAAGATCAACGAGGAGACGCGCCAGTTCGACGGGATGCGCGTGCCCGTCGTCGTGAAGGTCGACCCCGCGACGCGCTCGTTCACGCTCGTCGTCGGCCGCCCGCCCGTCGCCGCGCTCCTGCTGAAGGAGGCGGGGAAGGAGAAGGGCTCCGGCAAGCCGAAGACGGAGGTCGCGGGGGACGTCTCGCTCGACGCGGTCCGGCGGATCGCGGAGGCGAAGGGCGCCGACCTCTTCGGGCGCTCGGCCGAGGAGAAGGTGAACCAGGTCCTCGGCACGTGCGTCTCGCTCGGCCTCACCGTGGGGGGCCAGGACCCGAGGTCGGTCCTCGCCGAGAGGCTCCGCGCCCGCGAGGCGAAGTGATCGCGCCGGGAGGCGGCCAGCCGCCCGACCTCGCGAACGCCGAGATCGTCGACTACCAGGTGATGGAGGGGGATGGGCGTCTCCGCCTGAAGCTCAAGGACGGTTCGGTCCTCGAGATCCGCCTTGAGATCATGAACGTGCTGCGCGCGGGGAACGACCCGAACACGGGCCTCCCCACGTACGTCGTCTCGTCGGCGCCGCTCACGCGGCTCGTCGAGTGCCCGAAGGAGCTGAGGAAGCCTCCGCTCCGCCCGGGGGGCGGGAGGGACGGAAAGTCCCTCCCTGGGTTCGGCTAGATCCGCCCGAGCGCCCGGGGCCGGGGCGGGATCGGCGGTCGCGGTCCGTGCGGCGGGAGCTCAGGCGACGCGGACCTTCACCTCGGTCTCGGGCGGGGTCGGGCTCTGCTTCGGAAGCTCGAGCTCGAGGAGCCCGTTCTCGACCTTGGCCTTCGCGTCGGAGGCGACGACCGGCTCCGGGAGCTCGACGCTCCGGTAGTAGCCGGCGTACGCCCGCTCGCGGTGGACGAACTCCGACTCCTTCGCGCTCGTCTCGGAGGTCGCCTCGCCCCGGATCTCGACCGTGGTCCCTCGAACGCGGATGTCGAGGTTCTCCTTCGGGATCCCGGGGATCTCGGCGACGACCTTGAACGCGGCTCCGGTGTCGCGGACGTCCGTCCTCGCGGCCCGGAACGCCGACCCGTCCCGCTCGATGCGGGCGAAGAACGGCGCCTCGAACGGCGAGAGACCGAACGCGTCGAAGAGCGTCGAATGAAGCTGGTCGAACGCGCGGTCGAATTCGCTCAGGACCTCGGTGTGCGGCGTCTGCGGTTCCATTTCCTTCGTCATCGTTCCACCTCGTGGATTGACAAGAATGGTAAGTTTACATTCGTATATAATATATGCCCATCCTCTCCTCGACGGCGGACCGGGAGCCCGCGTTCCCCGACCCGAAGGCGCGGGGGGAAACGGTAACGGTGGGCGGGAGCTCGGGGGCTCGCCCGAACGTTGCGATGCCGTCCGGCTGGGTCACGGATCCTCGGCTCCTCCTTCGAGACCCGCACGTCGAGCAGTGGTATCGCGCCCTCGGAGACTCGGGGCTCCCTGCGGAGGAGTACCTGGAGGGGCTTCACCGGTTCGTCCGGCACGCCCGCCTGCCCCCGAGCGAGATCGCGCGGCTGCCGGCGAGCGTCCGCGCGACCCTGATCGAACGGTTCGAGAACGACATGGAGGCGCTGGGTCACGACGCTCGGAAGGCGCTCGCCGCGCTCGAGCACTGGCTCGGTTTCCAGGGTCGACGATAGCGGCCTCGCGCCGGGGCGGTCGGGCCCTCGCACGCCGCCGCGGGTCCGCAACCCCTTTAGAACGGTCCCGGCTGGGCGGACCACGACCGATCTCCAGGAGACGCCGGCCGTCCCTCCGTTCGATTCGAAGGGGGACGAGAGGCTCGGCTACCACATCGCGGGCGGCCTCCTCCTCTTCCTCGGCTGGGGGATCGCGGTCACGCTCAACGCACTCCTGCACGACGTGGCCCCGGCGGGCGGACACCGGGTCCTGGGCGTGTGGATCGGTCCCGCGCTCGGTCCGTTCGCATGGGCGACCCTCGCCTTCGGGGCGGCGACCGGCGTGGTCGGGATCGTGCTGATCGCGATCGGGCGCACCGCTCCGCGCGGACCGTTCGTCCTTCCCGGCTACGACTACTAGCCCGAGAACGCGGGCGGGGCTCACACGTCCAGCGTCGAACCGGGGGGCCGCCGTACGACCCGGCGCGACGGGGGGTGCCGCGCCTCGATGGGCGTCCTCGAGCGCTGCTGGGCCGCGAGGCAGTCGGCGCAGACCCTCTCGTCGGCGTCGAGACAGTTCCGGCAGAAGGTCCGGCCGCACACGGTGCAGCCGAGCGACGCCGGTGTCCCGCACCGCGAGCACTGACCGACGAGCACGCTCATCCTCCTCGGGCCCGGCTCGTGCCCTCGAGAATCCCACTCGCCTTAACCCCTTCGACGAACCCGCCGGAGGAGTCGGCCCGGGTGACGTAGGCGGCCGCCCTCCGGGCGGCCGGGCTCGCCGACGGGAAGCTCACCCCGAACCCGGCCGCCCGGAGGATTCCGACGTCGTTGTCGCCGTCCCCGAGCACGACGCACTGGCGGGGCTCGAGCCCGAGCGGCCGCAGGGCACGGCGGAGCGCGGGGAGCTTTCCCCTCCCCTCCTGCATGAGATGGGTCGCGAATCCGGTGGCCTCGACCTGGATCCGGCGGCGGCCGAGCGCTCGCCGTACCTCGTCGACCGGGACGCTGGGCTCGAGAGCGACCTCGGTCTCCCGCCACCGGTCCGTGAACAGCCTCCGGACGGGAAGCCCCGAGCGCTCGAGCGCGCGGAACGCCGCCCGCGGGCCGCGCGGATCGGCGAGCCGCTCGACGATGTCCCGGCGGCCGACGCGCCGGTAGACGATCCCGCCGTTCTCGGCGACGATCGGGCCCGTGAGCCCGAGGAACCGGTGGAGGGCGAGCGAGATCGGTAGGACGTTCCCCGTGGCGAGGACGACCGGGATGCCGCGCCCCTCGAGGGCGCGGAGGATCGCGATCGCCCGGGGGTCGAGTCGCCGGTCGGAGGAGGTGAGGGTCCCGTCGACGTCCGTGACGACGGCCCGCAGCCTCGAGCCGGGCCGCGGCGGACCCGGCGGGCGTGCCGTCGCAGCCGTCGGCGTCACGAGGCGGTCGGGGCGCTGTCCCGCCACCGTTCGATCGCCCGACGGAGCTCCTCGGCGACCTCGCGCCCGTCGCGGCGTCCCCGGACCTGCTTCATGAGATCTCCCATGAGCGGAGAGAACGCCCTCGGGCCGTCCTTCCGGACGAGCTCCGCGTTCGCGCGGACGAGCTCGGCGGCCAGGCGGGCGAGCTCCTGAGGGGTGAGGCCCTCGAGGCCGGTCGATCGGATCGCGGCGTCGAGGCTGGGGGCGCCCTCCGCCAGGGCGCGCAGCACCTCGGGGAGCCCTTCCTTCGCGAACCGGCCGGTGTCGATCGCCCGGAGCAGTTCGTCGAGGAGGTCGGCCGCGGGCTCGAACGCCGCGTGTCCGGGAGGGAGCGAGACTCCCGGGAGGTCCTGGGTGAGGAGTCGGGCGACGAGCGCGGGCGTCCGTCCCCGCGCGGTCAGCTCCTCGAACAGCTCGGCCCGGCCGCCGTAGACGATCTGGTGGGCGGTCTCGAGGGTCAGGCCGTGGCGCTGCTCGAGTCGCACCAGCGTGGCCGCCGGCAGCTCCGGGAGCGAGGCCCGGAGGCGCGCGAGGCGGGTCGCGTCGATCGGGATCGGCGGGACGTCCGTCTCGGGGTACATCCGGTCCCGCCCGGGCAGCGGGCGCGAGTACCGGGTCCGCCCGTCGGGGAGCGGGTCCCGGGTCTCCCCCGGAATGCCGCGGATCGCCGCGTCCGCTCGGGCGGCGACGCCCCGGAGCGCCCGTTCCGCGCGAGGCCGGGCCCGGTCGATCACGAGGACGAACCCGTCCCGCTCGGCGAGCCCCAGCGTCCGGCGCAGCCGATCGACGTGCTCGGTCGACAAGCCCATCCCCGGCAGCTCGTCGGAATGGATCACGCCCCCGAGGCCGGCGGCCCGGGCCTGCTCGGCGAGCTCGCGCCCGAGCCTTTCCTCGGTTCCCGGGCGCGGGCCGAGGAGGCCCGCGAACCCGCGAAGCGCGAGAGCGAGGCCCACGCCGCCCGCGCGGAGGGGAGCCTCGACCGGGCCGGGCCCCGCGTCGTGCAGCTCCGACGTGACGTCGACCGGCGCGGCGTCGACGCGCGCCCCGCGGCGCGCGAGCTCGGCCGCCACGGCGAGGAGCGCTTTCTGCCTCGCCTCCTCGCCCTCGACGTAGTCCCGGATCCGGCGCCGCTCCTGGACCCCCTTCACCTCGATCCGGTGGCCGCCCTCGGTGGAGACGTTGAGGTCCTCCCGGATCGTGCCGATGCCCCGGCGGACCTTCCGGGTCGCGCGGAGCAAGGCCCCGATCTCCTCCGCGACGGCCCGGGCCTCGGCCCCCGACGCGATCTCGGGCCCTGTCGCGATCTCGATGAGCGGGATCCCGAGCCGGTCGAGCCGGTAGATGACCTCACCGTCCGCCTCCCGGATCTTGCGGGCGGCGTCCTCCTCGAGGCAGATCGACAGGAGCGGGTAGCGCTTCTCCCCGACCGTGAGGGAGCCCCCGACCGCGACGAGCGCCGTCCGCTGGAAGCCGGACGTGTTCGACCCGTCGACCACAATCTTGCGCATCACCGCGACCTCGTCGACGGGGCGGGCGCCGACGAGGAGCGCCACCGTGAGCGCGACCTCGAGCGCCTCCGGATCGAGCGGGCCGGGCGGCTCCTCGTCGAGCTCGACGAGGCACGTCGACGGGGTGATCTCGTAGCGGTAGCGGAGACCCCGGGACGCCTGAAACTCCGTGGCGGGATCGATCGCATGCTCCTCGCCGCTCGCCGGGCGGAGGCGGCGGGAGACCGACCCCCGGACCTCGTCGGAGAGCTCGGGGGGGCAGTCGCAGAACAGCTTGCCCGTCGCGAGCTGCTGGTGGACCTCGAGGCCGACCTTCACGCGTCGGCCTCCGCCTCGCGCCGACGATGGAACTCGCCCGCGCGGTCGCGGCGGAGGAGCTCCCGCACCTCGCCGGGGTCGTTCGCGTGCCCCAGGGCCCAGAGCATCTTCGCGTACGCCGTCTCGGGCAGGAGGTCGTCGAGGTACAGGACCCCCGCCTCGAGGAGGCGACGCCCCGTGGCGTACACGAACGGGTCGACGCGCCCCTCGAGGCACTGGCTCGTCATCGCGACCACCGTCCCTCCCGCGACCGACGAGCGGATCCAGTCGAGGTGGTCGCTCGCGACGTGGCCGAGGCCGGTCCCGGCGAGGACCACCCCCCGGAGCCCCTGTACGAAGTCGAGGGCTTTCGCGGGCGGCAGCCCCGGGTAGAACCAGAGGAGCCCTCCGCGGAGGTCGAGCGCGCCGTCGACGCGAGGCGGCCCCGGGGCGGGGCCCCGGGCGGTCGGGAGGAGATGGACCGACGCCGCGTCGACCGTGCCGAGCGGCGGACCGTTCCGGCTCTCGAACGCGTCCCGGCGGCTCGAGTGCATCTTCCGGACCTGCGTGCCGCGGTGGATCGAGAACCTCCCGTCCGAGACCCCTTCGTGCATGACGACCACGACCTCGCCGAGACGCTTGTCTCGGGCGACGCGGACCGCGGCGGTGAGGTTCGAGGGGCCGTCGGACGAGGGCCGGTCGGGGGACCGCTGGGCTCCGACGAGCACCACCGGTCCGGGAAGGTCCGCGAGCAGGAAGCTGAGGCCGGCCGCGGTGAACGCGAGGGTGTCGGTGCCGTGGGCGATCACAACGCCCGCGGCCCCCGAGCGGAACGCCTCCACGACCTTCTCCGCGAGGACCGTCCAGTCGGCCGGACCGATGTTCTCGCTGAGACGGTCGAAGACGGGCACGGCGCGGACCGTGCCCTCGCTCTCGAGCTCGGGGTAGAGGGAAAGGAGCTCCGACTCCTCGCTCACCGGGCGCACGCCCCCGGTCTCGTAGTCGACGCGCGAGGCGATCGTCCCCCCGGTCGTGAGCAGGGTCACCGGGGCCCCGGCGACCCGCGCCCGCATCGG
>JASIEC010000152.1 GCA_030046135.1 Thermoplasmata archaeon
CCCCGGACGACCCTCGGGTTCATGCGGATCGACTTCGTGCTCGGGACGATCTTCATCATCCCGCTGATGCAGATGGTCTTCTTCGCGTTCGTCGTCGTCCTCGGGACGAGCGGCAACGGCTCCGCCGAGATCGCCTACACCGCGGTCGGCAACGCCGTCGCGACCGTGACGTACTCGAGCGTCTTCTCCGTCTGCCAGACGACGGACTCCGAGAAGAACCAGGGGACGATGGAGCACATCCTCGTCTCGCCCGCGAACCGGCTCGCCCTCTACCTCGGCCGGGGCCTGATCCCGATCCTGATCTCGCTCGCCACCGTGGCGGTGGGCTTGGTCTACGCGACCGCGTTCTTCGGCGTCCACATCCCGGTGTCGGCGCTCCCCGCCGTCGGGATCTCGGTCGTCCTCACCGCGTTCGCGATGGTCGGCTTCGGCTTGCTCCTCGGAGGGGTCGCCCTGTACCTCCGGACGTCGATCATCCTGGGGAACATCTTCCTGTTCATCGGCCTCCTCTTCTCGGGGGTCAACTTCCCGATCTCGCAGCTCCCGCCCGGCCTGCGCTTCGTCGGCGATGCCCTCCCGCTCACCTGGGGCCTCGCGGCGATCCGCAGCGCGATCAACGGCAACTCCCCGGGGCAGCTCGAGCTCCTCTGGGGGGCCGTCCTCCTCTCGGCGGCGATCGCGTTCGCCGCGGCGATCGTCCTGTGGGAGGTCTTCGAGCGCCGCGCCCTCGCCACCGGGAGCATCGCCCGGTTCTAGCCCGGCCCGGCGCGCCCCGCCGACGTGCGTCGCGCTCGCATCGCGACTGCGTCTCCCGCCTTCCTTGCGAGGCCCAGCACCCCGCCCTCCGAGTCCCGCAGTCCAACGCTCAGCGGGGACGCCGGAGGGACGGGCCCGCGGGCCCCGGCGAAGGTCCTGCCGGCCGCGCGGCCGGGGGCGCCGGAGCGGGAGCCGTGCGAGCGACCGACACCCCGACCTGGCCCCCCGACCGAGATCCGAACCCAGGCGGCAGCAGAGTGGGCACCACGAACGGAGGACGCACGGAGCTCCCGGCCCCGGCCGGTGGCGGCACGGGGCCGTGTTCAGGCTTCGGGGTCGCGAGGAACTGGCGAACCCGCTCGCGGCGGTGCCTCCAGATCGCGACGTTGTACCCGAACTCGAAGCCGAAGCCGAACAGGTACAGCTCGCCGACCGCGAGGACGATCGCGACGAACTCCCACACCGGGACCGTCGGGACGGCCTGGATCGGCAGGAAGACCGAGTAGCCCTTCAGGAAGGCGTCCTCGAGGCCGATCCGGAGCCCGACGATCAAGAGCCAGATCCCCAGCCCCCCGAGGGTGCCGCGCAGGATCCACGAGCCGGTGACCGATCGCTCGACGGCCAGCTCCCGCCGGCCGTGGGCGGCCCCGACCCATCCCCCGACGCACGCGGTGGGGATCGCGACGATCGACCAGACCACGAGGAGCGCGAGGTACCAGAAGTACGAGTGGGGGCTCAGTCCCTCGGCCATCGACACGAGGGTCACCGCATAGATCCAAAGGCCGACGAGGAAAAACCCGAAGCACTCGAGGAGCAGCCGGCCCCGGTTCACCTCGGAGCCGGCCCGGAGGTCGTGCGCTCGGTGGGCGGCCCACACGACCACCGCCCCGACAAACACGCAGTCGAAGACGGTGATGCGGAACTGCCCCCAGCCCCAGACCTTTCGCTCGAGCAACGCCCAGAGCGGGGCGACCGCGGCCCATACGCCGGCCACGAGAGGAGGCGACATACCCGGCGGAATCCCGAACCGGGCTCCGATACATAAGGACGCGATGGGTGGTAGTTTTGGAATCGGCGAAACGTCCGATGACGAAGCCGCCCGGACGGACGCGGAGGCTGCGACCCTCGCGGTTTAATTACTCGAAGTGCGGTCGGGCCTTGGCTCCCCGAGCCGAGGCGGACGATGTCGAGCTCCTCCGGAACCGGTACGCCATCCGCGCCGATGAACGTCACGGTGAACGTCTCGGAGGCCGGCGCGCCGACCGGCCCGCCGCCCGAGCCGTCGCTCCCTCTCGGGGTGGCCCTGCTCGCGGTCATCCTGGCGCTCTACGGGATCGCGTCGATCGCGCTCGCGATCCTGACCTACGAACACTATTCGATCGGCTGGCTGCACACGTATCTCACGGCCGTCCCGAACCTGAAGGGGTACACCGGCACGACGGGCGAGGAGATCTCGATCGTGGTCGGCGTGGTGACGATCGGCGTCGCGATCGGCCTCTGGCGCCTCAGCATGGTCGCGCTCGTGATCGCTCTCCTCGTTCTAATCTACGAGATGGCCGTCTACGGCTACGCGGGCCAGTTCAAGACGGTCGAGTTCATCCTGTCGCTGGTCATCTTCCTCTACCTCCTCGCGGTGAGCCGCCACTTCACGTAACGCGAGAGGCTCTCGGGTTGGCCCCCGCTACACCGGGGAGAGGGGGCTGCGAACGGACCGCCGCAGCGCGTCCACCCTCCCGTCAAGCCCGCGGTTCGCTGAATCGGATTTCCTTCGTCGTAGCATGAGCCGCGACCGCCACGGACCCGCTGGGGGGGTGCGCGGCGTAGGGGCTTCCTACCGTGACGGTGAATTTCCACGGACCCTTGACGACGTTCATGAATTCGATCGAGCTCCCCATCGACGATTTCGACTGGCTGCCGGGGACCCCGCCGTGCGAGTACCCCGAGCTGATCGTGACGCTCCAACTGGTCCCCGAGGGCAGTCCGGTCGTCTCGAAGTACAGGTTCTCAAGGGGCCCGAAGTGGACCACGAGGGTCGTGGGGCCCGAGATCGTCGCCGTGTCCCATGACGGGCTCGACGTCCCCGTCACCTCCGCGACTCCGTAGCCCGACGGCGGGGAGACGGTGAACGTCAGCGAGCCGCTCGGCTCGGCGAGAACGATCGACGAGCTCCCCCGAAGCGGCGTCGTCGCACTCGCCCGCGCTGCCGGGGTGGAGACTGTCCAGGTCTCCAGGCTGAGGAGGCCGACCTCCTTGAACGTCACAGAATCCGCCAGGGTGTACGTCACCGCGACCGAACCGCCTCCGCTCACGGTAACGTTTCCCTCGACGGGCGACGGGGCGTACCCAGGGGTGGCCCGATGGCCCCGGCTTGCGGGCGTCCCCGGGACGGAGGCCGCGGTGTAGCGGTACGTCGCGTTCGTGAGGTCGAAAGTGATCGTGGAGGTCGTCGAGGAGACAGTGGTCCCGTTGAGGGTCACCGACCAGTTCGAGCTCGCGGGAAGCCCGCTTTCGGTGAACGTCACGGTGTACGTGGGGAGCGCGACGACGGAGACGTTCACCACCCCCACGTTCGAGTCGGCGTCCCGGGCCGTGAAGGTGTAGTTCCCCGCGGGCGTGCCCGAAGGGATGGCGTAGCCGCAGCTGAATCCTCCGGAGGAGTTCACGGACGCTGAGCAGGCCTCCCCGCGGGTCCACGAGACTGTGGCACTCTCCCCCGCCGCGAAGCCGGTCCCGGTGAAGGTGACGGTGGTGCCCACCGTGGCCTGGCCCGGTGCGACCTCGAGCGTGGCGTTGCTGACCGCCAGCGAGGCCGAGGCCGTGTGGGTCAGCGCGTCCACCGCCCGGAACGGATAGATCCCGGTCGAGAGATCGGACGGAACGGCGAACCGGCAGGAGAACGAGCCGTTGGCCCCGGCCGTGGTCGCGCAAACCGTACCGTGAGGCCAGCTGACCGAGATCGCGGAGCCTGCGGTGTAGCCAGCCCCCGTGACGAGCACCCCCGCGCCGGGACGCACGGCCGCCGGGGTGACGGCCAGAGACGGGACGACGTCGAGCTCGGTCGCCGCACTGTGAGCCGAGGTGTCGGTCGCCGAGAAGACGTACGTCCCATAGGGGATCTGCGGCACGACGAAGGTGCACTGGAACGTGCCTTCCGCGGCGACCGTCGCCGTGCACGCGGTGCCCCTACTCCAGCCTACCGTGGCGCGGGTAGAGGGAGCGAACCCGGAACCGCTGAAGGTCACTGTTGCGCCAACCGCGGGGGCCGACGGGCTCGCCGTGAGGGATGACGTGACCGTGAACTCTACGCTCGCGGAGTGGGAGGCCGTATCGATCGCGCCGAAGGTGTACGACCCGGGGGCGGCGGTCGACGGCACCACGTACGAGCAGGAAAAGCTCCCGTTCGCGGCGGTGGTCGAATTGCACGCGTTGCCCACGGCACCCGCGGTGTAGCGGACCAGCACGGGAATGCTGGCGCCGAATCCTGTCCCGCTAAACGTGAGATCGGTAGCGGTGGGCCCTGACGAGACGTCGAGGGAGAGCTGCGGGGTGATCGAGAAGCTGGCCGTCGCGCTGGTGCCCCGGGCATCCTTGGCGGTGAGGGTGAGGGTGCCGGCCGGAAGGACGGGGACTGCGGCGGAGCAATCGTAGGCACCGGCGCTCCCGGTGACGCCGTCACAGACTGTCCCTGCGCTGTCACTCACTACGATCTCGGTGGAGGCGGCAAACCCCCCGGTCGTCAAGGTGAGCGCGGTGCCCACCGGACCGGATTCGGATGAAAGGTTGAGGAAGGCGACCGTGAAGTTCGCCGCGGCGGAGTGGGAGTTCGTGTCGCTCGCCGTGAAGGTGTGCACCCCCCCGGCGGTCGACGAGGGGATCGTGTAGATGCAGCTGAAGTTCCCCGACGCGTTGGCGGTCCCGGAGCAGGCCGTCCCGGCGCTCCAGGTGACGCTGACGGCCCCGTTCGCGCCAAACCCTCCGCCGCTGAACGTGACGGACGTGCCCGCCGCCCCTGAGGACGGGGTCGCCGTGAGCTTCGGCGCCGTCGCGAACGTGACGTTCACCGTAAGGTTCGCGCCGGCGACATGCTCGGTGCCCGAGGACGGCGACGCCGAGTAGCCGGAGAGCGCGCCGACCGTGAAGGCGTAGGTACCGTTCAGCACCGTGAAGACGATCGGTTGATTCCCCGCCGCGCTCTGACGAGACCCCCCGAAAGTGACGCTCCAGGTTTTGTTCGCGGGGAGCGCGCTGCCGCTCCCCGGCGCGAAGGTGACATTGTAGGTCCGTGCGAACGGGACCGTGAGGGTGAGGTTCCCCCCGGCGACACGCACCCAGCCGGACGAGACCGGTGTCGCGAACCCCGGAACCGGGCCGACCGAGACTCGGTACGTGCCGTTCGCCTCCTCGAAATCCATCGAGCTCGATGTGGTGTCCTGAGTATCCCCGTTGAAGTCGATCGACCAATCGGTCCCGGGGGGGAGGCCGGTCTCCGCGAGCGTCACGTTGTAGGTCGGCTCGACCGACGGGGAGACGATGAACTCCCCGATCGAGGAGGCGAGGGGGATCAGAAAGGGGTTGCCGTTCGTCGCGGAGAACTCGTAGAAGTAGATCCCGGGGTCGAGGGACAGGGAGACTGTGGTGGCGTCGAGAAAGGTGAGATTGACAGACGAAAAATTCTCAAGATCGACTCCGAAAACGCGCAGCGAGCACGGGCACGGGCTGCCGGTGGAATTGGGGCCCTCGAGGATCGATACGTTCGCATCGATCGTGACGTCCGGCTGCTCGTCGGATTGGTTGACCGTGATCCAGGTCGTGGCCGTCGACCAGTACCCAAGGCCCACGTAGTACTCCGGATTGGCGTACGCCCCCAGGTTGTACGCAAGCAGGGCGGTCCCGTCGTACAGCGAGCAGTCGGACTGGCCGTACACGCAAGTCACGCCGACGACGAGCCAGGAGACCGCGAGCACGTCCGGGCACGAGAACGCGTAGGCCGCCCCGGTGATGTTACCCGACCCGCAGGCGTAGGTGAAGTTGCCGTCCTCGTAGGAGAGGACATCTACGAACCCGGAGAGACTATAGGGAGCGGTGCCGCCCTCCGGGTAGAACGTCACGGTGGTCGTGGACCCGAACGTAACGTTCGCGTTGACCACGAAACTGTCCGAGGCCTCGTCAGCGAAGACGATCCCCACGGCGACCACGGTTCCGTCCACCGTGACGTTTCCGACCTCCGGGGAGGGCGTGTACCCCTCGGACGCGACCTCGTAGAAGTACGTCCCGTTGGGCACGTCGAACTCGATTGTCGTGTTGAACGTAGCCTGCTCAGCAAGCAGGGTCAGGTTCTCGGCGCTGTCGAAGAGAAGGACGTACCAGACCCCGTCTTCGGGCAGGCCCACTTCCACAAACGAGAGGTTGAACTCCTCCCCTGAGGGATCCGAACTCCCCTGCATCGCTCCGGACCCGGAGGGGAATGACAGGCGGTCGTCTAGAACACGAGAAATCAGCCCGGATACGCTCGGCATCGAGGGGCCCGAGCCTGCGCCCGGGAGTGCTGGCGGAGTGACCCCCTGCGACAACGCAACCTGCGGCGACCCGGGGGCCGTTGCTGCCGCGAGGGCGGGAGAGGTGGCCCCCGCCCTCCATCCCAGAAGGGTAGCCCCCGTGCCGACCGAAGCTGCGACCAAGACAGTCGCAAGCACTACCGCCGCTGCGGTCGGGACCCGGCCACCGACCATACGCGAATCGAGCGTGTAGTCGATTATGCTATCTAAACCCTTTCTCGGGGTCTGCGAGAGAGATCATCTTTGGATGACGGCCCCGCCCGATCTGCCGGGACCGTCTGTTGACAGGGGACCGTTCCCTGCATCGACCCGTGGGAACGGAAACCCCCGTTGGACAGGGCCGGCTCCCGTCGACGGCCGGCGACCTGAACTGAACCGGTCCCGTCGAGGGTCTCGGTAGCCCGCGCTTCCGAGGCAACCGTTAAGCCGCACCCCTCGGTCGGTCTTGCGCGCGGGGATGGCCCAGCCCGGTAAGGCGCTGGATTGCTAATCCAGTGGTGTTTCACCTCGGGGGTTCAAAGGGAGCGCCGGCTGACCCGGCCTTCGGAGAGTCCCCCTCCCCGCGTTCTCGCGAGGAAGGCTCGACCGCCGTAGCCCGGTATATCAGACCGTCGACCCGGACCTCGACGGGAGCTCCCACGCGGGGGAGATCTCCGTCGACCGCCGCGATCAGGCGAACCGCATCGGCGACCTCGATGAGGGCGAGACGGTGTGGCGGGTTCCACCCTTCCTGAGCGACCTCGAGTTCGGTGGCGGCGAGCACGGTGCCCACTCCGGGCGCCGCGTACCGTTCGAGTCGGATGCCCCCGCACCTCGGGCAGGGGCCGTCCCCCGGAAGGAACCGACTCTGGCACGCGCTGCAGCGAAAGAGCTCGAGGTCGGGCACGGTCACGGAGGCCTCCCGAGGATCGTCACGAAGTTCTGGGACCCCAAGCCCGAGATCGAGTGGGCGAGACCGATTCTCGGGGCTGCGCTGACGGCGCGGGGCCCGGCCTCGCCCCGAAGTTGCAGCACGATCTCGGCGATCCCCGCGAGGCCGGACGCGCCGACGGGATGCCCTCGACCGAGGAGCCCGCCGCTCGGATTGACCGGCAATCGTCCGTCGGGGCGGACCCACCCGTGCTCGTACCAGGACGACCCTTCGCCCGGCCCGCAGATCCCGAGGTCCTCGAGATCGATCAGCGCGAACGGAGCGAACGCGTCGTGGACCTCCACGACGCCGAGCTCCTTTCGGGTGATCCGGGCCGCCTCGTACGCTCGCTGCGCGGCCCGTCGGGTCGCGAGGAACGTCGTGAGGTCCGCGCGATCGACGAGCCGCAGGGAGTCGAATCCTTGGCCCGTCCCGAGGACGGTCGCGGGCCCCTCTCCTCGCTCGAGCACCACGGCCGCAGCACCGTCCGAGATCGCCGCGCAGTGAAGGAGCCGGAGCGGAAGGGCGATCGGCCGGCTCGCCGCCACCTCTTCCGCACCGACCGGCGTTCGGAACTGGGCGGCCGGGTTGGTGGCGGCGCGTTCCCGGGCGTGAACGGTCGGCGCTGCGAAGGACATCGGGTCGAGGGAGTGCCGCTCGGCGTACCGCTGCGCGACCAGCGAAGCGAGGGCCGGCATCGTCGCGCCGACCGCTGCTTCCCCGGGGGCCAACGAGGCGGCCAGTTCGCGCGTCACCGTGGCAGTGGGCCGATCCGTCATCTTCTCGGCAGCGACGACCAGGGCCCGATCGGCGCGGCCGGCAGCCACGTACGCGGCGGCCACGTGGAACGCCATCGCGCCCGTCGCGCTCGCGCCGTTGACGAGCACGCCCGAGGCGGTTTCGAGGCTCAAGCGCGCCGCGAGGCGCGAGAGGAATGGCTCCGGGCCCCCGGGGGAGTGCGCCAGCATCGTCCCGGCGACTAGGAGATCGACCGGCTTTCTCCCGACTCCCTCGAGTGCGAGTCCCGCCGACTCCGTCGCGAGGTCGACGAGGGTCTCCGGACGCTTCCCGAACCGTCCGACCCCGACGCTCGCGACGCGGACCTTCATCCTCCGATCGTTCCGGGGCGGTCCGAGAGGTAGAGGAGCCTCTGGAGGAACCTCGAGAGGGGCATCCCCTCCTCCCACCGGAGCACGCCGTTGCCGTCGCGCGTGGTGTTTACCGGAGGGACCCCGCGGCAGAGGAGTCCCAGGAGCCCCCGCTCCGGCGTCGGCCCCGCGGCGTAGAGCCTCCAGGCCTCCTCGCCGCGGAGTCCGAGGCGGCGGTACGCGTAGAGGACCATGAGGCCGACCCGGGCGACCGCCCGGCGATGCGCCTCGAGCTGGGCGTTCGCCCGACCGCTCGCAGCGGTGAACCGGATCACCGGCGCGGACGACGCCTTCACCTCGATCGGGAGGGCGAACTCCCGCCGGAGGGCGACCAGGTCGAGGCCGAGCGACCCCGCGCCGCGCACGACGAGGAACGGCTCCTCGATGAGCCGCTCGACGCACCCGCGCTCGGTCGGAGGGACGGATCGGACGTAGCCCCGTACGCTCGGGGGATCGCCCGAGAGGAGGCTGCGGAGTTCGCGCTCGTACCCGCCGAAACCGTGGCCCACCACGAAGGGGACACTCCGGTCGAGGCGTTAATATAAGGCGGTCGGCGGACTCGCCGTGAACGGTGGCCGCCTCCGCCGGGCTCGAGATCGCTCCCGCCGAGCTCGCGGTGGCCCGGGTCCTCTCGGCCGTCGTCGCCGACGCCGATCGACGGAGGACGCTCCGCGGCGTCGCGACTCAGGGAGCCCGGTTCCGGCTCTCGGATCTCCGGGCCCGTCTCCTCCGGGAGCGCGTCTTCGAGGACCCGACGAGGCTCCTCGCGCGGCTACGCCGTCGAGGGCTGCTCGGCGAGATCCCGGGCAGCGGGGGGGACCGCGCCTACGAGGTGCCGTTCCCTGCCGAGCTGCGCGAGATGCTCACCGCCGAAGCGGGCCGACTCGACGCGGGCGAGGGGGGTCCGGGCCTCACCCTCGCCGACGAGACTGCCGAGATCCGGTCGATGGACGCGGGGTTCCTCGACCTTCTTCGCGAAATCCTGAGCGAACGGCTGGAGGCGACGGTCGAGTTCGGCCGCTCGTTCGGTGTCGAGATCCTCGCCCGCTACTTCCGTGGCCTGTTTGGCGAGGACCTCTACTTCGACGCGCTCCTGTCGATCCTCCACCAGTACGCGCTCGTCGACGCGCCGCTCGTCGCGCCGACCGGCCGGACGACAGGCACCACCGGCTTCCACCTGGCGCTGTTCGGGCCCCCGGGCACAGGCAAGACATTCTCGATCGACGACCTTGTTCGCGGGAACCCGCGGACCGGGGTCCCCGCGCACGGGCTCCCCGGGAGGAACCGCTACTGTGGGGGGATCACCCCTGCCCAGTTCCTCCGTGTCGGCGCGGCCTACGCGGGACGCACGTTCAATTTCATCGTCCCTGAGTTCAATGACTGGTTCAAGTACCGCGGGATGGTCGAGCCTCTCAAGCTCGTGATGGAGCAGCGGGAGGTAAAGTGGGAGACGACGTTCGGCACGATCGGTCCTTACACGTTCCGCTCCTTCTTCTCCGTCAACTACAACGTGCGCACCGCCGGGGCGCAGGAGTACTGGGCGACGATCGCCGACCCCAACTTCGCGGCCCTCGAGGACCGGATGCTCCTGAGGTTCCATCCGATGACCCGGGGACGGTTCCGGGCGGTCGAGGCGAGCGCCGAACGGCTCGAGCTCGGCGAGCTTGATTTCTCGCTCGCGGGGCCCCTGCGCGACCACCTCACTCTCGTCCACGCGATCGAGACCGGCCACCCGCTCGTCGCCCGCCGGTTCCGCGCGCGGCCCGTGCGTCTCGATCCCGGCCTCTACGCGAGGCTGCGGGGCGTCTCGGAGAAGGCGCTCAAGGGGACCGAGTTCCCGAAGTTCTCGCCGCGGCTCAAGAGCCGGGCGGTCCGGCTCGCCGCCGCGTCGTCGCTCCTGACCTACTTCGGCGAGGCGGACGACGGTCCGCTCGGAATCGGCCGCACCGAGGCCGAGCTCGCGCAGAGGTTCTACGAGGAGGAGATCCGTGCCCGCGAAGGACGGCACCACCGCCTCGCCGAGTGAGGAGCCCGAAGCCCCCCGCTATCGCCGACCCGACGAGGAGGTCGTGCGCCGGGCGGTCCGGCGGGTCCTGCGCGGACGGCGCGCGTCGTTCCCCTCCCAGGCGGCGTTCCTCGACGCGGTGGTCGAGTTCGTCCGCCGCGACGAGCCGCTCGCGACAATCGGCGGCCCCAGGCTCCGGCGGCTCCTCGTCGACCTCGAGGGGGTCCGCCTCTCGGTCCACTACACCGAGCGCGAGGGCGCCCCGCCGCCGTCCTCGTGCCCCGTCTGCGGCGGATCGCTCGCTCCGATCCGGAACCGAACCCTGACGGGGGAGTCGGTGGTGCTGGGGCAGCGGTGCACCCGCTGCGACTACTGGACTCACCGCGTACGTCGGGTCCCCGTGCGCTACGGGATCTCTCGGGCCCAAGGGAGCCCTCGTTCGACCCGAGGGGCGCGCTGACCGGTCAAAGGCACTATCGCGGGTGGTCCGGCGGAACGTAGGGCGACGGGGGCCCGGAGGGCGGAGGTCTCCGCCGGTGATCGACGACGAAGAGGGCGGTCGCTGCCGCCGCGCCGCCGAGGACCAGGCCGAGCACGAGGGCCGGGACGAAGGCGCCCCCCCACCAGGGGGTCGACGCCGCGTGGGCGGAGAGGACGTGGAGCGTGAACTCCGACCGGAGCGACTCCCCGACCGCGTCGACGGCGGTGACGGTGACGTTGTAGGCGCCGGGCGCGCCGTAGACGTGCTCGACGGCCGTCCCCGTCGCGGAGGAGCCGTCCCCGAACGACCACGCGACCGCGAGCGACGGGGTTCCTCCGGTGAGGTTCGCAAAGAAGTCGTAGGCAGCCCCCGCATCGAACGCCCCCGGGAGAGCGGCGACGTTGGACTCGAACGTCCCGGTGAGCGTCGGATTGACGAGGATGCTCGCGCTCGTTCGCACCGTCAAGCCCGTCGCGTCCGTCACGTTGAGCGTCACGTCGTAGAGGCCGGGCGTGGCCCAGGAATGGCTCGCGTCGACCGTCGAGAGCGTTCCGCTGTGGTCGCCGAATGCCCAGACGTAGCTCGCGGGGGCGGTCCCGCCTGTGAGTTCCGACGTGAACGCGATCGTCCTTCCCGCGTCGGTGGAGGTCTGCGGGGTCGCGACGATCCCGTCGATCGGGTCGGCCGCGACGTTCACGACCGCCGACGCGACGCTCTTCGCCCCGCTCGCGTCGGTCGCGGTGACCGAGGCGACGTAGAGCCCGGGGCTGAAGTAGACGTGCGCGGTGGCGATGCCGTACCCCGACCCTCCGTCCCCGAAGCTCCAAGAGTAGTTGATCGGAGGTGTGCCCCCCTCGGTCGACGCCTCGACGTTGAACGGCCAGCCGACGTCGGTGGCGGCCGGAGTGAGCCCACCGAACGTCGCGCTCACCTGGAGCGTCCCGTTCACGACGAGGGTGGCGTCCGCGATCGCGACCT
>JASIEC010000028.1 GCA_030046135.1 Thermoplasmata archaeon
ATCGCCTTGGAGAGGGCGGCCTCGGCGTCGTTCGACCGGCCGAGGTGCGCGAGGGCGATCCCGTAGTACGACCAGGCGGCCGCGTTGGTCGGCGTCTCCCGGACGACCTCGAGGAACGCCCGCGCGGCGGGTTCGTACTCCCGCTCCCGGAACCGCTGGACGCCGACGTCGAACCGGCTGGTCATGCCCGGGCGCGGGGGTTCCCGCGCCGCCAGAAAAGGCTGCCGCCCGACCGGCGGGGGCGGCTCCCGGCGGCGGTCGGCCGGGGGGGTGAGGGTTATATGCGCGCGCCGCCCGTCGGGGGCAAGGAATCCGCGAGTCCGGCCCGAATCGAGCGTGCTGCCCGTCCTAGTTCTGCGACGAGTGTTCGCGCGACGCGAGACCTCTCCACGATTCCGAACGAAAGCGAACGCAAGCAGCGCAAGGGGCGAGACGAACGATGGTGGACAAGCCGTTGACGAAGGTGCGAGACCTAACGCCGAACTCGAAGCAAGTGAACGTGCTCGCGAAGGTGGTCACGATCGGGGAGCCGAAGGAAGTGATGGGAAAGTTCGGGGACCCCAGGAAGGTCTGCGAGGCCGTCGTCGGCGACGACACGGCGACGATCATCCTGTCGCTCTGGAACGAGCAGATCGGGGCGATCCAGAAGGACGAGGTCATCCTCGTCGACAACGGGTACGTCTCCCTCGTTCGGGGCCACATGCGCCTCAACGTCGGGCGCTACGGCAACCTCTCCAAGTCGACCGACGCGGTCGGGGAGATCAACCAGTCGCTCGACATGAGCCAGCAGGAGTTCGAGAGCGAGCGCCGGTCCTTCGGGGGCGGCGGGTACCGTGACCGGGGCGGAGGCTACGGCGGCGGCCGCTACGGCAGCGGGGGCGGCGGCGGCGGGGGAAGCGGAGGGCGAGAGCGCTCCGATTCCTACAAGCGCTACTAGAGATCCCTCGGCGGGACCGACGTCCAACCCTTTCCTTTCCCTTCCCTCCGTTCGACTCGGCTCTATCGCATTAAATAGGGCGCCCCGGTCCGAGAGGTGAGTCCGATGGCCGACGATCCCCGGGAGCTCACGCTCTACGTCCAGTCGAAGCGGGCCGTGACGACGTTCTACCACCCCGCCCCGACCACGGCGACGATCACGGGGGCCCACACGACCCTCGGCGGTGCCCCGTCGGGGATGGGGGAGTCGGACGCCGTCGGGGACGACGCGCCGGTCTTCTTCCTCTCGGACGACCAGTCGCGCTGCGCCGCGCTCGTCGAGGAGGTCGCGACCCACCGGGGCTACCGCGTCCGGGTCCTCGATATCGAGAAGGTCGGCCGCCTGGAGCGCCTCGTGACCGAGCACCTCCGCGGCGTCCAGACGTTCCCCGTCCTGGTCTCGCCGACCGGCCAGCGCCTCCAGGGGTGCGAGCAGTTCACCGAGGAGAACCTGGCGGCGTTCATGCCGACCGAGTTGAAGAGCGTGCGCGCGATGAGCTACCTCAAGATCAAGGGCGGGGACATGGACCACATCCGCCAGCTCCTCGAGGGGCTGCCCGAGGTGAAGGAGCTCCACTTCCTCACGGGCGACTGGGACATCCTGGTCGTGCTCGAGTTCCCGCCCGCCACCGCGAACAAGCGGCGGGTCCTCGACTTCGTGACGGAGCGGATCCGCGGGATCCCGCAGGTCCTCGACACCTCGACCGTCGTCCCCGAGTACTCGGTGACGAAGTTCCTGACCTCGGCCTAGCGCCGGGCGATCCGTCGGGGCCGGCGCCGGCGCGGGACGACCGGGATCCGCTCGCGGGCGACGGGGGCCCTTCCGGGGGCCCCGGGTTCGGGGGTCCCGTAGAGCGCCTCCACCGTGAGGGGGTGGTCCTCGAGCCACGCGACGCCCTCGACGTACGCCGCGAACGCCTCGAGGCTCGTGAACAGCGGGATCCCGAGCTCGACCGCGCGACGGCGGAGGACGTACTCGTCCTCGAGCATCCGCTCGAGCTTCTCCTGCGTCAGCGACGTGGGGACGTTGAGCAGGAGGTCGATCTCGCCCCGGTCGAGCGCCTCGAGGACGTTCGGCCGCCGCTCGGGCTCGGAGACCTTGTGGAGGACGCGGACCCCGCGGATCCCCTGGCCCGAGAGGAACGCCCCCGTGTCCTCGGTCGCGGAGAGCTTGAGCCCGAGCTCCCGGAGCCGGCGCGCGACCGGGAGCAGCTCCTGCTTCAAGCGCGGGCCGCCGACCGACAGGAACGCCGTCCCCCCGGGCGGGATCAGGCGGACCCCCGTCGCGACGAGCGCCTTCACGAGCGCGTCGGGGAACGTCGGGCCGAAGCAGGCGACCTCGCCGGTCGACTGCATCTCGACCCCGAGGAGGGGGTCGGAGCCGCTGAGCTGCAGGAACGAGAACTGGGGAACCTTCACCCCCCAGCGCCCCGGAGGGAGCGCGGCGACGCCCGAGCGGCCGAGGGGCCGGCCGAGCATCGCCCGGGCCGCCTCCCGGAGGAACGGGACCCCCGCCGCCTTCGTGAGGAACGGGAGCGACCGGCTCGCCCGGAGGTTGAGCTCGATCACCTGGTACCGGTCCCCCTGGACGAGGAACTGGACGTTGAA
>JASIEC010000153.1 GCA_030046135.1 Thermoplasmata archaeon
TTGTGGAACGTGAGCCGCCAGCCGGCGAGCGATGTCCGCGTCGTGGACGGCGTCCCCCTCTCGGGGAACATCCTGGGCTACGCCTGGCAGGGCGGGAACTTCTGGGCGAACTACGGGAGCGCGGCGGACCCGTACGGGGTGCTGCCGTACAACAACAGCGGCAACATCACGGTGGGAGGCGACTACGAGCCGCTCTCGCCGACGCTCTACACGGTGACGTTCACCGAGCACGGCCTCCGCTCGGGGGCCTCCTGGAGCGTCACGCTCAACGGGATCCCCGCGAGCGGCTCCGGGACCACGCTCGTGCTCTCGGACCCGAACGGCACGTACGCGTACACGGTCTCGGCGGCGAACGGCCAGACGGCCTCGCCCGCCTCGGGGACTGTCAAGGTGAAGGGCGCCGACGTCGGGGTGTCGATCCGTTTCGCGTAGCCGGAAGCCGCCCTCGGCCCCTCGCCACCCCGGGCGGCGAGGCAGGGGACTCTCCCGCGGGTCACCGGTCCGCGCGGTCGGCTGATCAGCTCGACGGCGGAGGGACCTCGGGGGGCGGGCTCGTGGCCGGCTTCGGGCCGGTCCACGGGGCGACGGGGGGCGGAGGGGGCGTGCCGTAGCGCCTCCCGAGCGCGTAGCCGATCCCCGCGCCGAGGAGGCCCCCGACCACGATCCCGATCGCGAGGTACTCGATCGCCGGAAGGAGCTCGCTGAGGCCGATCCATCCGAACTGCTGGGCGAGGAGCGCGGCCACGATCCCGAGGACGACCCCGGACGAGGCGCCGTGGGACGTCGCGCTCACGGGGTCCCCTCCTCGGGCGGCCCGGCCGCGGGGGCGGCCGGAGCGCTCTCCGACGGCGGGGCCGAAGGGGTCGCGGGAGCCGACGGGGTCGGCGGACCGGGCGGGGGTCGCGCCGGCGTTCGGCCGGGCAGTAGCGCCTGGCGCCCCGACGTCGCGATCCCGTAGACCTCGTAGATCCCCAGGATGATGAGCAGCAGCGGGAGGGCCGCCAGGAGGTCGAGAGGCGCGCTCGCCCGGACGTAGAAGCTCTCCCGGAACGCGGTCGAGCCGTTCGCCGCGAAGATCGAGGCGGTGATCCGGAAGAGCCCCTCGAAGGCGTACGTGAGCGTCCCGGGGGTCCAGTTGAGGTCGAACTGGCCGGAAGTGGCGTACCCCGTGTGGATCGGAGCCACGTCGCGCGTCACGATCGGGAACCCGACAAAGTACATCGCGAGCCGCGCGTCGGTGAGGTTGATCAGGCCCGCCGCGGACCAGCTGAACTGGAGGTTCGCGGTCTGGCCGAACGTGATCTTGAGCGGGGATGACGCGGAGGCGGCGGTGCAGACGTCCGCGCCGTTCCACGTGACCGTCGCGTTGACGTGGTAGTTCGTGGTCGCCCCCGCGCAGGAGGTCGGGGCGAGGGGGGCGCTCAGCGAGGAGAGCAACGGCGCGGCCGGGACCGCGATCAGGAGGGCGAGCAGGGCGGGCGCGAGGATCCGGCGCCCTAGGTCCCCCGCGCGTCCCATGAAGTCCGGGGGGGCGACAGGCGTCCCGAGATATCTACCTGCGGGCACCAGCTTACCTTGGTTTAGCGGGAGATGTCCCGGCGCGGCCTCGCCCCCGGGCCCCTCGAGGGGCCCTCGGATCGGGCTCCCCGCGCGAGAGGGGCCTCGAGGTGAAGGGCCCGGGGACCACGGCGGTCGGCGCAGGGCCGCGATGCGACGACGAGAACCCGGGCGCGGGCACCGGGGGGTCGGGGGTCAGGTGGTTCCGGTACCCGCGTTAGAAAATCTATCGGTACTTCGAGTAAATATAGTCTAGCTTTTACTTTGCCGGACCGCTCGGAACGGTCCCGGACGCGGCGCTCAAGTTTCGAGCATGCCTCCGGAGTTCCCCCACCGCCGGGAGCGCCCCGCCCGGAGCCCGCGGCGGGGTCAGTGGCGCTCGACGATCCACCCCGCGACGCCGAAGATCGCCGCCCACAGGGCCGCGGTCCCCCCGAGGAGAACGATCGAGAACAGGAGTCCCGTCAGGGCGAGGAGGCCGACCTGCTGCAGCACGAGCATCGCCACGAGCCCCAGGACGGCGCCGGAGGTGGCGGCGGTGAGGGCGACGGCCCCTTTCTCGCCGGACGTCGCCCGGCGGGGGCTCGGGGCGCCGGGCCGGGGCGCGGGACGGGTCGCGCGGCGCCGTCGACGGGCCCAGCGCTCCGAGAGCACCGTCGCGATCGTGTAGGACTCGACCGCCCCGAGCACGATCAGGAAGACGAAGATCCCCGAGCTGACACGGTACGGCGCTTCGACGTTGATGTAGAACCCCTCGCTCCAGATCGTCGAGCCGTTCCCGTCGACGAGCTCCGCCGTGAGGTGGTACGCCCCCTCCGTGAGCTCCCAGAGGGCCCCGAACGTCCAGGAGAACTCCGCCCCCCCGGCGCCCCCGGTCCCGGGCGAGGTCTGCGTGCCGGTCGAGGTGAGCGGGTAGCCCAGGAACGTCATCACCACCTCGGCGGTGACGGGCGCGGGGCCGCCCGCCAGGACGGTGTAGAGGAACCCGACGGTCGCCGACCCGCCGCCGTGGACGACGAAGGCGCTGGCGGTGGACCCCGCGTCGGAGACGTTGACGCCGTTCCAGGTGACGGCGGCCTCGATCCCCCCGACGAGGGGGCCCGGAGAAGCCCCGGGCAGCCGGGCCTCGGAGGGGGCAGGGAGGGTCCCCGGGCCCGCCGGGGCCGCGAGGGCAGCAGGTCCCGCGAGGAGGAGAGCGGCGGCGAGGCCGAAGGCGGCGAAGCCCGCGACCCGGGTCCCGAAGGCCGCGGGCGACCCCGAGCTCATGGCGGAGCGGGGGCGTCCCCCTCGGGCGGGGACGACGGCGGCGTCGGCGGCGTGCCGCCGAGATCGGCGAGAAGCCGGTCGAGGTCGGGCGTGGAGAGGAGCGATGGCGTGAGGTGCAGCCAGATCCGGGCCTCGTGCTGCCGGGCGTCCTGGTCGAGGCCCCGGAGGAGCTCGACGACGCGCTCGATGCCGTGGATGCGGGTGAGGTACTCGATCCCCTCGAGAAAGACCGCCGTGACCCCCTCGGTCGCGAGCGCCCCTCGGACCCGGTCGGCGAACCCCGAGAGATCGCTCGGACGGACCGTGCGGTCGCGGGCGATGTTGGTGAGCCAGTAGAC
>JASIEC010000154.1 GCA_030046135.1 Thermoplasmata archaeon
GGGTTCCCGTCCCCCGGGCGGGGGACGGGCCGCTCTCGGTACGCCTGGCCCACCCTAGAACGTCACGTGGACCGTACCCGCCGTGGGGTAGGTCACACTGAGGACGCCCGACTGGGTCGGGTAGCCCGTCGACGTGGCCGACCAGCTGTACGTCCCCGTGGGGAGCTTCATGGTGATGCTCGCCCCGGTTCCGGTGACGTTGTAGCCGACCATGATCGCGTTGTTCGAGCTCGCGGTGATCGCCACGTTCCAGTTGCGACCGTGGGACGCCAGGTTCGCCTCATCGAAGTGAACCGTCGAGGTGTCCAGCTTGAACGACACGACCTTGTCCGTATACGGGTGCGTCGGGGAGGACGAGACGCTCGCGCCTCCGCTCGACGGCGACGCCTTGTAGTCCGACGGTCCCGCGACCGTGAACTTGTACGCCGCACCGACCGGGATCGAGAAGCTGATGTTCGTCCCGTTGTCGGTGACGTTCGTGTAGTTCGTCGTCGCGGTTCCAGCCTGCTCCGCCGGCCCGCCGTGGGCCAACGAGGGCTTCAGGGTCACCGACCAGGTCGAGTCGTTGGCCAGCATGGCTCCGCGCTTGTCGGCCAGGAAGTTGAACGTCTTGTTCTGGCCGAACGTGATGGTCCACGTCACCGCGGCGCTGATCGTAGCGCTCGTCTGGTTCGGGTTGCCCGTGCCGGTGATCTTCGCCGCACCGTAGCCCGCCGGGGCTCCAATCGCGATCGTCGCCGGTCCCGTCGGCTCCGAGAAGACGATCGTGCCTGCGGACGCGTGGCCCGAGACAACCGACCGGTTCGTCTGCAGAGCGCCGTTGAGGGAGACGTTCCAGTTGGATCCGGCCGGGAGGCCCGACTCCTTGAACGTCACCGACACGGTCGTCGGCGGGGTGTAGTTCTGCGTGAGGGCAAGGTGGAACCACAGCTGGTTCTGGCTGCCCCCGATCGTGGGGTTCGTGTTCAGCGTCGCGTTGTTGATCCACGGCGCGGTGCTGGGGAACAAGTTCTGCTGGCCGACCCAAACGTAGAAGCCGAGCTTGTTCAGGATCGACATGTCCCCCGAGTAGAACAGCGTCCGGGCCGGGTCGCTCGCACCGAGCGGTCCAGCCAGGTCCTGGTACTGGATCGCCGAGCTCAGCGCAAAGCCCTGGCAGACGGTCGGGATCGACGTGCTGTTGCTGCCCCACGCCCAGTAGGTGAAGTTCGCCCAGTCGGACGTAGAGTTGTTGCCACCGATCTCGCCCTGGTCGTAGACGGTTCCGCCGCCGTGGCCCGAGAACGCGAGGCAGGCGGTGGCGTTGTCGAACAGCCCGGTCGTCACGGCGTTGCTCGTGTTGAGCAGCTGCTCGTTGACCGCGTTCGCCGCGAAGTAGCCGCCGCCGGGGCTCGCGTACGCCGCGAGGTAGTCGGTCGGGTCAGGGTAGTCAGGCGCCCACCCGAGGTTCCAGACGGGGATCGGGTTGTCGGTCGGGGACGCCTCGTCCAGGTAGATGATCAGGTCCGTGAACGACATGTCGAACTCCGTCGGCTGGAGGGCTCCGCCCGAGAAGTTCTCGATCTCGTGGATCCACAGCTGGAGTCCCGCGTTCAGCGTCTGAGCGCCCTGCTCGCCCGCGATGATGAACTTGCACGTCACGACCTTGCAGTGTGCAAGCTGGGCATCGTAGTACGGGGAGCTCGAGTTCGTTCCCTGGGCCCACCACCAAGCCGCCGTCCCGGGGATTGCCGCGTTGCTGGACGGGTCGGAGTCGGGGAAGGTGACGTTGCATCCCTGTCCCGGACCGACCGTGCATCCGTCGTTCTCGGACGAGACACCGGGGTAGTAGTCTCCCATGTACGCGGGAATCGGACCGCCCGCGTTGAAGAAGTACTGCAGACCACCGACGGTGTTGATCGTGTTCTCAATCGTCGTGTACGGGTACGTCGACGTCAGGAACATCCTCGCCGTCTCGGAGGCGAAGAAGTCCTGCGGGATGTTCTGAGCCGGCTCTCCCGCGAACAGGGACGTCGAGTTGTAGACCGAGTCGTTGTAGTAGAGGTTCGGCGAGAAGAAGAAGTTCCCGATCGTCGGGATCTTCGTGTAGGTCAGCTTGCCCGAGTCCTTCAGCGGGATCAGGTTCGTCAGGGTGTGCTCGGCGAAGATCGCACCCACGTCGATGGTGCCCGCACCGAAGCCGCTGATCGCGCCCGTATCGTCAGGATCGTACGTCACGTTGACCTGGTGGAAGTACGAGCCCGGCGCCGGGTCACAGTAGTTGTGCGCGTAGGCGGCGTAGACCTGGCCATCGACCGTCCCGCCCGAGCAGCCGATCGGCTGCGCGTAGCTGGGGCTCGCCACGAGCGCGTAGCCCGAAGAGAGGCTGACGGCCGCGGAGTACGGGCCCGAGCCCACGAGGTTCGACTCGACAACGTGCCCCTGAACCGTCGGGTAGTCGAGCGCGAGGATCTGGGTGCCATCCCAGTAGGTCCCCGAGACCGTGCTCAGGAACGACTGGTAGGCAGGGCTGTCGGTCGACGAGACGACGCTAGTGTAGGTGTCCGTGTGCGAGTTGTAGACCGAGCCGGGGAGTCCGCAGGTTCCGTCGGGCCCGTTGAGGGCCGCCCCGTAGAAGCCCGGGATCCCGGCGTCGTTCGCCGTGAACCAGCCGCAGGGCGTGACGCTGCCCCCGAGGGGGTCCGCCAAGAACTGCATGAACGAGGGCCAGTCCTGCCCCGAGCCGTCCGCGACGAAGGTCACGCAGCCGTGCCCCTCACTGATCGCGGTCGCGGGACAGTAGGTCGTGTTGTTGATCAGCATCGAGCTGAGGACGTTGTACGGGGTGTTGTTGTACGGGAAGTGCATCGGGGCGTCCGCCGTCGGGCTGAAGTCGTACGACTCGTTCCCGATGGGGAGGAGCGCCTGCGCCAGGATCCAGCCGGACGTCGTGTAGACGGACGGCAGGTCCGCGAACGAGAGCGTCCGCGCGATGGAGAACATCACATCGCTCGGGTAGACTCCGAAGCCGTGCCCGGTGCCCGGGTCGTAGAACTGGGCCGTCGGGTCGATCGGGAACGACCAGTAGATCGGTTCCCCGTTCGAGCCCGTGAAAATCCCTCCGGACTGGTTGAAGATGCCCGTGTAGCCCGTGTTGGCGTAGCTGCCGTTGCCCGTGACCTCCGAGCCGTAGTCCGTCGTGCACTCGACCGTCCCAGGAACGCAGGTAGAGAGCACCGGCGAGAACGTCGACGTCGTGCTCCCGTTGTAGTTGATCAGTGTCTCGTACGTGTTGTAAATCGGCTCAGAACTCACTGTATCATAGGCGATCGCAGGGTCTTCCGTCGTCGCTCCACCGGGGGCAATCTCGTGGACCACGAGATACCCCGGATGGGGCGAATACTCCGACGGAGGTGTCGTCACCTGCGGGGACGTCGCCGACGCGGTCGAACCCGCGACCGCGGCGGGCGCCGCAGCCGCGGCCTGCACGGCGACCGCTGCCACGGAGAACCCCATGACAGCCGTCAAGGCCGTGACGACGACCAGCGACCGCATCGCCAATCTCTCTCTCGACCAATTCCACCATCTCGACATACGCCGACCCTGCTTCCCGAACGACCCGTAGTATATGTAGTTTCTCGGAATTTTTGGGGCCCGTCCGGGCCTCCGGAACCGCCCTGCGGGCGAGCTCCGGGCGCGGGAGATTTCGACGGCGTCCGGAGGGCTCGGGAGGTGCTCCCGGCGGGAGGTCCACCGCCCGGGGATCGGCCCCGGGCGGCTTTGAACCCGCGTCAGAGGCTCGAGAGGCCTCTATCCTTGACCACTAGACTACGGGAGCGCCCCTCGCCCGTATTGAGGCGGCTCCTTGAGCCTTTCGCGCGAGCGGAGCGCCTAGCGGAGGCTCACCGGCTGCGGGGCCGAGGGGTCCGGCTCGACGACCACGGCGGTCCCGTACGCGAGCACCTCGGTCATCACCTCGCTCATCTCGGAGGTGTCGAAACCGACGGAGAGGACCGCGTTCGCCCCCAGGCTCTTCGCGTGATCGCGCAGGCGGGTGAGCGCCTCGTGGCGGACCTGCTCCAATAGCTGGGTGTACTCCGGGATCTCGCCGCCCCCGATGCTCCGGAAGCCAGCGATGATGTTGCGACCCAACCCGCGTGAACGGACGATGAGCCCGAACGTGGCACCGACGACCCTCGTCACCCTGTACCCGGGTACGTACGGCGTCGTGACGATGAGGCAGTCGGACGGTGGGGCGAAGACGGGAGGTCCTCCGGGGGGAAGGGGGGTTCCGGGCATGCGAGCCCGAAGCTCGCGGAGCGGATGACGTCTGCCGGCCCAGCGCAACTGACTAAAGGTACGGGCGGGTCCATGCGGGCATGAGCCCCCCCGTCAAGGCGAGGAGCGGACACATCCTCCTCGATGCCAAGCGCTCCTACCGGGATCTCGTGCGGGTCTACCCCGAGATCCATCGCCGCGTCGTCGAGATGAACCGACCGTTCGTGAAGGAGAGCGAGCCCCTCCTTCCGGAGATCCTGCTCGACGAGAACGTCCGGGACCTGAAAGGGGACCGAAAGCCGATCGGCTACAACCGGCAGGACGCGTTCGGTCTCCGCCTGATCTTCCCGATCGCCGACGAGCGACGGGCGGAGTTCTACTTCACCAAGCCCGCGCGCTGCCAGGAGGTCGTCCAGGTGACCGAGGTCGTCTCGGCGCTGCTGCGCCGCCGGGGGATCCGCCACACCGTCGAGTACGATCGCCTTCCGCTCGGTCCGCCCCGGGCCGTGCCCGGCGCCCCGATCTCGCCGGGCGGGTTCGGGTCCGCCTGAGTCTGCGGTACCGTTACGGCGGGGGCCGGCGGAACGGCCAGAGGCCCCCGGTCGTCGCCGGCGACGACGCCGCGGCCGGTTCCGCGACCGACACGCCGCGCTGGCGCAGCGAGCGGAGCGCCTCCCGGGCCTTCTCGAGCGCCGCGGCGTAGTCGCTCTCCCGAAGGCTGAGCGACTCCGCGAGCAGCTTCCTCGCGTCCGTCGTGTCGACGCCGAGGTCGCCCGCGCGGCTCAGCGCCGCGTCGAGGAGATAGTGGAGGTTCGTGAGCTCGCGGTGGAGCGACTTGCGGAGGTTCACCTCTTCGACCGCGGCGAGGACGATCCGGCCCGCCTCGATCACCTTGCCGGCCGAGGCGAGCTCGTCGGCCTCCTTGAGGCGCTCCTTCACGGGCCCCACCGCGACGTGGAGGCCCTCCTCGGCGAACGTCACCTCCGACTGGAGCTCCTTACGACGGCGGGCGAGGGAGCTCTTTGCGGAGTCCTCGAGGCTCGCGCGCGCCTTGTCGAGGAGCTGCGCGGCGGGTCCGTACTTCTCGGCGTCGAACGCCACGCGCGCCTCGCTGAACGTCTGCATCGCGGGGGTCGTGTCGAGCCCGAGCCTTTCCCCGACCCAGAGCCGGTCCCGGAACTCCGCCATCGACTTCGTGATCTCCTCCCGGCGCCGGGACTTCAGTTGCTCCAGCTCGAGGGCGAGGAGTTTCAGGGCCTCGCCGAGGTCCCGTCGTTCCTTCAGGCGGTCCAGCTGCACGCGGAGCTCGGCCCGACGGGCCCTCTCCTCGGCCGCCGTCGGTCCGGGGGCGGGGGTCGCCTCCTGGAGCTCCCGCCAGCGCCGCTCCACGACCTCCCCGAAGAGGCGGCGGCTCTGGGCGTCGGCTCGCGCGAGCGAGGTCCGGACGCGGGGCCAGGCGCCGGCCCGGAGCGCCGCCTCCGCCTCGGCGACGAGCGCGTCGAGCGGCTCGATCTCGGTCGTGAGGCCCGCCGAGCGGCCGGCTTCGACCTCGCGCCGGAGCTCCCCGAGCGGGACCGCGAACATTCGATCGATCGCCCAGCGGCTCTTCTCGGTCGCCTCCCCCGCGAGCGCCATCGCCTCGGGGTAGTGGCCGGCCGCGAGCTCGTCGTTCGCCTCGCCGAACCGGGACGACGCCTCGGCGGTCTCCGCGCCGAGGCCCGCGGCCTCGTCGAGCTGGGTGCGCGCGGAGGCGATCGCAGAGCGGGCGCGGCGGAGCCCTTCGTGGCCCTGGGCGACCATCTCCGAGACCTCCATCGACCGCTCGAGGACGTCGGGATAATCCCCCCGCTCGAACGACGCCCGGGCCCCCTGGAGGAGGTCCGAGGCCGCCGTCGCCCCGACCCCCTCCTCCGTCGCCCGGTGGAGCGCCTTCTCGACCGCGGCGAGCGCCCCCTCCGCGATGCGGCGCTGCAGATCGACCCGCTCGAGCTCGTTCTCGCTGCGGGCGGCGAACTGGAGCGCCTCGACCGGCCGGCTCTGCTCGAGCGCCGCCCGGGCCTGGTGCAGCAGGTTCTCGGCGATCGACGTGTCCCCGCCCGCGCGGCGGAGCTGCGTCACCGACGCCTGGAACCCGGCGACGATCTTGGAGACGTGCTGGTACGTCGCCTGGGAGAGCTCCCGCTCCACCGTCCCGCCGACGTCGACGACCCGCGCGTACTCGTGGTCCTGGAGGAGCTTCTCGAGGCGCTCGACCTTCGGCCGGAGCGTCGCGACGTCGACGCGGAGGACGTCCGCCTGGGCGAGCGCCTCGCGGACCCGGCGCACGACCCTCTCGGCCTGCTCCACGAACCCTCGCGTCGAGACGAGGGCGGAACGCGCCTCGTCGAGCAGCGCCGCCGCCCCGCTCGGGACGGGGAGCCCGATCCTCCGCCGCGCCTCGGCGACGGTGGCGACGATCGGCTCGACCGGGACCCCCACCGAGCGGGCGAGGTCGAGGTCGCGCTCGACGAGCCGGAGGTGCTCGTCGTAGTGCGGCCTCAGGAGCGCGACGATCTCCTCGTGGAGGAGCCCGACCCCGGTCCGGGTCGCCTCGCCGGGAGCGGTCGGGAGCTCGGTGCGGAGCCGCTCGAGCCGGGAGGCGTAGGCGTCCATCGGGACGGAGAGGCGCAGCCCCTCTTCGAGGAGGAGCGCGATCTCGCTGAGCTTGCGATCGCTGTCGATCCGGGCCGCCTCGGCGCCGGCGCGGCCCTCGACGCGATCGACCGCGCGGCGGGCCCGGTCGAAGTCGAGCGCTCGGAACGCCTCGCGGGCGTCCCGGAGGGGTTCGACGAACTCGGTCAGGTCGGCCCCTTCCGTCCGGAGCCCGGCGAGGAGCTCGTCGGTCCGGGCGAACCGCTCGAGCGCCCCCTGCGCCGCGGCCCGGCTCTCGCTCGCCCGGGCCTCGAGGCGGCTCGCGGCCTGGTAGGCCTCGAGGAAGTGGCCGTCGCGGGCCTCGGCCTGGGCGGTGTCGAGCTCGGAGCGGAGCGGGGCGAGGTCGAGCCCCATCGTCTCGAGCTCGACGAGGGCGAGCTTCGCGTGCGAGAGCGCCTCCTCGCTCCGGACCAGCTGCTGCTGCTGGGCCCGGGTCCGGAGATCCTGCGAGGCGCGCGACGCCTTCACGAAGTCCCCCAGGTTGAAGATCTGCTGGACCTCGTCGATCTGGCGCTGGATCTCGTCGCCCGCGCCGCCCATCTGCTCGAGGACCCGCACCTCCCCCTCGAGCCCCTCGACGAGCGCCGAGGCGCGCGCGGCGAACACCCCCGAGAACTCCCGCTCGGCGCGGCGAAGGCTCTCGATCGCGCGCGGCAGGTCCTGGCGGATCCTCAGCGTGACGTCCGCGTCGGCGAGGAGGCGGCGGACGGGCGCGGTGAGCTCCTCGTCGGGGATCTCCTTGAACCCCTGGCCGATCTCCTCGACGCGCCGGGCGACGAACGGGGCGGCGGCGGCGCGGAGCTCCCCCTCGACGCGGGCGATCCGCTCCGCGGCCGGCGCGAGCTCCCCGCGATCGAGCAGCTCCCTCGCCTTCGTAATCCCCGCGTCCGCGTCGGGCGGGAGGAAGCCGCGGCTGCGGGCGAACTCGCGGACGCGGTCGAGGCCGTTCCACCGGTCGAGGAAGTAGGAGAGCGCCTCCTTGCCGAGGCCCCGGACGGTCTCGGCGAGCGCCTGGCGGGCGGCGTCGATCTCGACCCGGTCGATCCTCTCGCGGACCTTCGCGAGCGTCGCCTCGGTGGCGGCGGCCGGGAATCCCGCGTCGCGGAAGGTGACGACCATCTCCTCGACGGCGGCGAGCTCGTCGCGCACCGCGTCGACGTCCTCCGTGAGGCGGCGGACCTTCTCGAGGGCCTCCTGGCTCGCGGCGAGCGCCTCCGAGTAGATCCGGAGCCGGAGCGCCTCGCGCGCCCGGTTCATCGCCCCGAACACCTCGCTCGGGTCCCGCCCGAGGCGGCGGGCCCCGGCGAGGCGAGGCCGGACCTCGTCGAGGAGGCCGGCGACGACGGCCACGATCGGCTCCTCCGCCGAGCTGCGGGCGGCGACGAGGGCCGGCCCGATCTCCGCGGGGGGGAGCTCGGGGAGTCGCGCCAGAACGGCCTCGACGTCGCGGCGGGACCCCGACGCGTCCACGCCGAACTCGCCGAGGCCGTCCAGCGAGCCCCTCAGCGACTCGAGCGCCTGGACTCCCCGCTCCCGGATCGTCTCCCCGAGGTCGTTCGAGGCGGTCTGGATCTTGGCGACGGTGTCGGGCCAGCGGGCGACGGGGGCGTCCTGGTCGTCGGCGAGCGCCGCGTCGAGCGCGCGGGTGGGAGCGCCCAGCTCCTCGGCGGTCGCCTTGAGGCGGGCCGCGGCGTCCCGAACCCCGCGGCGGCGCTCGATCGCCTCGGGGAGCCCCGTCGCCAGCTCGCGCTGGATCGCCTCGATTGCCTCCGCGGGGCGCCGATCCCGGGCCGCGGCGTCGACGTCGGGGAGGCGGCGCTCGAACTCCTCGAGGCGCGCCGGCGAGACCCCGGCCCACCGGGCGACGTCGAGGGCGCGGGCCCTCGAGGCGCCGACGTACTCGGCGGCGGACCGGCGGAGGGTCTCCTCCGCGTGCGCGAGGCGCCCGACGGCGTCGGCCCACGACGTCTCGGCGGGGGCGCTCGCGAGGGCCGCCACCTCGGCCTTGAGCTCGGCCGGGAGGGGGACGCCGATCGACGTGAACCGGGCGAGCTCCTCCTCCGTTCGCTTCCGCCGGGCGTCGATCGTCGCGGGGACCGTCGTCCCGAGGTAGTCGAGGAGGGCGCGCGCCTGGGTCTCGAGCTGCTCCCAGTCGGTGCGGCGCGCGAGCTCGCGAAGCTGGGCCTGCCGCTCGGCCGCCGCGGGCGGGAGGAGCCCGAGCTGCTCGAGGGCGGCGACCTTCTCCTCGGCCTCCTTCTGGGCGGCTTCGGCGGTCGTCCGCTTCTTGCGGATCGCCTCCGCCTTCTCCTGGAGGATCCGGGTGAGGCGGGACGACGGAAGGGGCCCGACGCCCCCCGGACCGGACGTACTCTCCCTCCTTCGCGCGGCCCTTTCGCAACTATCGAACGGAGGTGCCGACGGTCGATTTCATGCGAGCGCGCCTTTATTAATGAACCGTCAGAAATCGTCGCCTGCGAGCGGGCGCGCCGGGCCCGTCCCTACGCCCGCGTGATCCGCCGCTTGCCCATCGCGTCGAGGTACTGGACCTCGGTGCCCGGGGAGAGCTGGCCCTTCGTCTCCGCGTCGAGGGGGAGGCTGAACGTCTCGTACGACTCGAGGTCCATCAGCTGGACCTCGCCCTCGCTCATCGAGAGGACCTGCGCCTGACGGCGGCCGATCATCGGGACCTGGACCTTGTGCTTCACGGGGAAGACGACGCTCCGCTTCGAGCCGTCGAAGAGGCCCACCGCGTCGATCCGGGCCTTCGCCTCGCCGTGCTTCCCGGGTTTCGACGTCTGGATGCTGAGGATCCGGCACGGTTCCTCGTCGATCAATAGGTAGCGGCCCTCCTTCAGCTCCCGAACCTCCTGCTGCGACCAGGCCACTCCGAACCCCCTCCGCGCCGGACGAGCAAGGGCCC
>JASIEC010000029.1 GCA_030046135.1 Thermoplasmata archaeon
TGCTCCGGGAGGAGACCCTCGGCCGGCGCCTGGAGCGGACCCACCGCCTCGCGGAGGCGACCCGGGCCGCGACCGACGCGCTCGGGCTCACGCTGTTCCCCGACCGGGCGCACGCGTCCGACACGGTGACGGCGATCGAGAACCCCAGCGGTCTCGGGGACGCGGAGCTGAGGAAGGCGCTCGAGCGCGACTACAACGTCCTCGTCCAGGGAGGCCAGGGAGCGCTCAAGGGCAAGATCTTCCGGATCGGCCACATGGGTCTCGCCGACTGGCCGGACCTCCTCGTCACGTTCGCCGCGCTCGAGCGGATCCTCTCGAAGGCCCACCGGCTCCCGACGCCGGGGGCGGCCCTCTCGGCGATCGTCGCGCGGATGCCGTAGCCGACTCGGACGCGCCCTACAGGTCCACGATCACGCGGGCCCGGCCCGCCACCGGGTCGAAAACGAGGCCGTGGTAGGTGACCGCCTTCACCTCGGTCCGGAGGCGGTGGCGGGCGGCGTCGAACCGCTCCCCGCGGACGTGCGCTTCCGCAGACGTCGGGGGCCGACCGTGGAGTCGGACCCGGACCGACCGCCCGTAGAACCCTTCCGTCTCCTCGAGGGCGAGGAGCCCGCTCAGGAGCGAGACGACGAGGCCCGGGAAGTCCCCCCCCGAGGCCCGGACGACGCGCTCCTCCCGCGGTCGGACCTTCGCGAGGTCGGTCCCCAGGGCGTAGAGCCCGAGGGCGAGGGCCTCCAGGAGCTCGGCCGCGCTCGGCCCGGTCGCCCAGATCCCCTCGTCGGCCGTCGTGGGGAAGCTCCCCCAGCGGCGGGCCGGTCGACGACGGGGCGGAGCTCGGGTCGTGCTTCGCCCAACAGCCCCGCGCCCCTTAAGCGGCCGGCGGGCTCGACGCCGGTTCCCATGCGCGGGACGCTCGTCATCCCCACCCTCAACGAGGCGCGATCGATCGCGCACGTGCTGGCGACGTTCCGGACCGCCGCGGAGGAGGCGAACCGGACGATCCTCGGCGCCCGGCCGATCGACTGGGAGGTGCTGGTGGTCGACGGGGCGTCGACGGACGGGACGGGAGAGATCGCCGGACGGGAGGGAGCCCGGGTGATCGTCGAGCGGCGCCGGGGCTACGGCCGGGCCTACCGCACGGGGTTCGCCGAGGCGCGGGGGGAGGTCGTCGCGACCGCGGACGGCGACGCCACGTACCCGGTCGAGGCGATCCCGGGGCTCGTCCGGGACCTCCTCGCCGGGGAGAACGACTTCCTCTCGGGGAACCGAATGGCGTTCGTCAGCCGCAAGTCGATGACGACCGAGCACCGGATCGGGAACTGGGCGCTGAACGCCTTCCTCCGGCTCGCCTACCACCGGTTCCTGAAAGGGATCGCCGGCGGGACGATCACCGACAGCCAGAGCGGCTTCTGGGTGTTCCGGCGCGAGGTCCTCGACCGGGTGAAGCTGACCCAGGACGGGATGGCGCTCAGCGAGGAGCTCAAGATCGAGACGATCCTCCGCGGGTTCCGGTTCGCGGAGGTGCCGATCCACTACGGCGAGCGCTGGGGACCCCCGAAGCTCCAGAGCTGGCGCGACGGGCTCGGGAACCTCCTCTTCCTGGCCGCCAAGCGGCTCGACGTCGCCCGCGAGCTCCGACGGAGCCGCGGGACGCGGCCCCCCCGGGGGACCGCGCCGGGCGGGGCCTCGTAGCCGGCGAAGACCCTACTGGGTCTTGCCGGAGCGCTCCCGCGACTTCACGCGCAGGCCCTTGTAGCCGCACCGCCGGCACTGGACGGCGCGCGGGGGGTTCCGGGCCGAGCAGTTCATGCAGATTTTCTTGTTGAGGAGTCGCTCGACCGCTTCGGGGAACGGCATCGGAGCGGCGGGGACCGAGCTACGCTATAAAAGGGCCGCGACGGGACCCGCGAAGAGCTTTCCTCCGACGTTCGGTCGGCCGGCCGTGGTGAGCGACGCCGAGGGCTCGCTGGCGGTCGGCGTCGCGCGCGGTGCCATCGTGAGGGCGGTGGGCGGCCCGGGATCGCCCGCGGAGGCGCCGTCCCTCCCCCCGGTCTTCTCCGAGCCCCGCGGGGCGTTCGTCACGCTCCGGGAGGCTCGCGGGGAGGCACTTCGGGGCTGCATCGGCTACCCGATGCCCGTCCTCCCGCTTCGGACGGCGCTGGTCCGGGCGGCCGTCAGCGCCGCCCTGGACGACCCGCGATTTCCCCCCGTGGACGCCTCCGAGCTCCCCGGACTCACGGTCGAGGTGTCGCTGCTCACTGTCCCCGAGACGATCCGGGCGCGCGCCGAGGAGCTCGCGCGGTCGGTCCGGGTGGGCCGCGACGGCCTGATCGTCGACGGCGCCGGCTCGAGCGGCCTCCTCCTGCCCCAGGTCGCGACGGACGAGGGGTGGTCGGCGACGGAGTTCCTTGCGGCCACGTGCGAGAAGGCGGGGCTCCCCGCGGGCGCCTGGCGGACCCCGGCGGTGACGGTCCGACGGTTCGAGGCGGAGGTGTTCTCGGAGAGGAGCCCGGGCGGCGACGTCGTCCGGGTCGAGGTCAGCCGGCCCGCCGGCGGACCCTCGCCGAGAAGCTGAGCCCCTCGAACTCCCACGTCGCGACGTCGGGGCCGGCGCCGAGCGGCTCGTCGGTGAGGCGGAGTGGCTCGGCGAGAAGCTCCCTCGCGAGGTCCTCCCGACGCGGCGCGAGCGCCTCCGCGAGCTCGCCCGTCGTCGAGAGGTCGATCGAGACCGTCTCCTCGTAGCGGAGGCCCAGCTCCTTGCGCCGCTGCTGGAGTCGGCGCGCGACCTCCCGGGCGAGACCGTCCTGGCGGAGCTCCTCGGTCGGCCGACGGGGCAGCGCGGCGCGCAGCACCCCGCCGTCGTCGCGAACCACCCAGTCGGACTCGGGGTAGCTCGATTGGTCCGCCGAGGTCGACCGCACGATCCGACGGACGTTGATCTCGGCCGCGAGCAGCGCCGTCCCCTCCTCCCCGAGCTCGAGGGTGTCGAAGACGACGAGCTCGGCGAGAGGGACGCGGGATTTCACCCCGGCCCGCTGGCGGAGCTCCCGCCCGATCTCGACCAGGTCCCGGACCTCCCGCATCCCCTCCTCGAGGGCGGGGTCCCTCTCGGCGAGGGGCCCGGGCCAGCCCGAGAGGTGGACCGACGACTCCGGGCTCGCGAAGTGGGAGCCCCCGACCTCCTGGACGATCCACTCGGAGGTGAACGGCACGAGGGGGGCGATCGCTCGGGCGAGCCCGAGCAGGGCATAGGACAGGGTCGATCGCGCCGCCCGACGGTCCTCGGCGTCGCTCTCGGCGCGGAGTCGGGGGCGGGACCGGCGGAGGTACCACGTCGAGAGATCGTCCACGAACGAACGCACCGCCGCCGCGGCGACGCCGAGCTCGTAGCGGGAGAGTCCGGCCTCGATGTCGGCGCGAGTCCCTTCGAGGCGGGAGAGGAGCCACCGGTCGAGCGCCCCTCGGGCCGCCGGCCGGCCCGCGGACGGAGGCGGCAGCTCCGTCCCCGCGGCCTCGAGGTGGAACGCGACGACGTTGAGGAGGGTCCCGAGCGTGCGCGCGCTCGACCGCTGGATCGTGGTCTCCCCGAGGCGCATCGGCTCCGTGAAGTCGATCGAGAGGAACGTCCAGCGGACCGGGTCGGCGCCGAACCGCGCGAGGAGCGAGAGGGGCTCGATCGCGTTCCCCTTCGACTTCGACATCTTGCGGCCGCTCTCGTCGAGCACGTGGCCGTTCGTGAGGCAGGCGCGGTACGCCGGTCGGTCGAACAGGAGGGTCGCGATCACGAGGAGCGAGTAGTACCAGCCTCGGGTCTGGTCGATCCCCTCCGCGACGAAGTCGAGCGGTCGCTCCGGCGAGAACGGTCCGGGCGCGAACGGATGGTGGTACTGGGCGAACGGGGCGGAGCCGCTGTCGTACCAGGCGTCGATCGTGTACGGCTCCCGGCGGGCGGGCTGGCCGCAGGTGGGGCACCGGAGGGCGAGCCGATCGACCGCGACCCGGTGCGGGTCGAACGGCTCGGGGAGCGGGGCCCCGAGCCGCTCGGCGAGCTCGGCGAAGCTCCCGACGCACGTCGCGTGGCCGTCCGGGCAGACCCAGATCGGGAGCGGCGTCCCCCAGAAGCGGTTCCTCGAGAGGGCCCAGTCCTTCGCCTCCGTGAGGAAGTTGCCGAACCGGCCGTCGCGGAGGTGCTCGGGGACCCAGCGGACGGTCTCGTTGTGCCGCACGAGCCGGTCGGTCGCCCGGGACGTCCGGACGAACCAGGAGTCGATCGCCCGATAGAGCAGCGCGGTGTCGCAGCGCCAGCAGAACGGGTAGACGTGGCGGATCGTCTCCGACCGGTAGAGCCGGCCTCGATCGGCCAAGTCGCGAAGGAGCACGGGGTCGGCCGCCTTGAACGGTCGGCCCCGCACGAGGGGCACGACGTCGGTGAAGACCCCCCGCCCGTCGAGCGGGTCGAAGACGCCCACCCCTTCGCGCGCCCCGATCCGCTGGTCCTCCGGTCCGAAGCTCGGCGCGATGTGGACGAATCCCGTCCCTTCGGCGGTGACGACGGAGTCGTCGAGGACGACACGGTAGCGTCCCGGGGCCGGACCGGGCGTGTCGAACGGGGGACGGTACGTGGCGCCCGCGAGCGCCCGGCCGTGGAGCCGCTCCACGACGTTCGCGCCGTGGGGGAAGTAGCGCGGGAGCGCGGCCGAGGCGAGGAGGAGCTCGCGACCGTCGTCCTCCCGCACCACCGAGTACTCGACGTCGGCGCGGGCGGCGACGAGGAGGTTCGCCGGGAGCGTCCAGGGCGTCGTGGTCCAGACGAGGAGCTCGCGCGCGATCGGCGCGTCGCGCACCAGCGGGAAGCGGACGGTGACCGACGGGTCCGAGGTCTCGCGGTACCCCTGGGCGACCTCGTGCGAGGAGAGGGGGGTCTCGCAGCGGGGGCAGTACGGGAGCACGTAGTGGCCCTTCTCGAGGAGGCCCCGGTCGAAGAGCGTCCGGAGGGACCACCAGACGCTCTCGATGTACCCGGGGTCCATCGTGCGGTAGGCGTGCTCGTAGTCGAGCCAGAAGCCGAGCTGGCGGCTCATCTCGGTGAACTGCGCCGCGGCCTCGAGCACCGAGCTCCGGCACTCCTCGCAGAACCGCTCGACGCCGAACGCCTCGATCTCCTTCTTCGACTTGAGCCCGTGGCGCTTCTCGATCTCGAGTTCGACCGGGAGCCCGTGGCAGTCCCACCCCCCGAGGGAGCTCACGATCCGCTCGCCGCGCATCCGGTGGTAGCGCAGCTCGACGTCCTTGAGGACTCGAGAGATGAGATGGCCCAGGTGGGGGGCGCCGTTCGCGGTCATCGGCCCCTCGGTGAACCAGAACTCGGGGGCGCCGGGACGGTCCGCGATCGCGCGCCCGGGGACGCCGGTGCGCTCCCAGTACGCGAGGACCTTCGCCTGGACCGACGCGTCGGACGGCGCGCCGGACTCCTCCTCGGGCCCCATGCGGCCCTGCGACGTTCCGCCGCGGATAAAGAAGGGCCCGCGCAGGGGACCGGGCCCTACCGACGGAGGCCGTCGGGCGGCGGGCTCCGGGACTCGGGTCCCTGGCGGCTCGTCGGGTGGGCCCGGACGACGGTCCCTTCGACCCGCGTCACGTGACTCTCGGGGCCGAGGACGATCGTCGGAGCGCGCACGAACTCGACATCCACCGCCTCGAGCTCGACGGACTCCGCCTCGATCCTCTCCACGGTCACCTCCGCCCATCGGAGCAGGGCCCGGTCCACGACGTTCGTCCGGTGGCCCCGGAGCCGGACCTCCCGGGCCTCGACGGCGCCGAACTGCGACGTCCCGTCGAGCCGTGCGGTGACGCGCATCGCCCGGCAGCGCCCGGGGACCGTGGCGGTCCCCTCGAGGCGGAGGTCGGCCGCCTGAACGTCCGGCGCGACGAGCGTCCCGCGGAACTCGAGGGAGCGGGCCGCCTCGACCGCGGCCGTGAGCCGGGACGCGCCGTGGAACGACCCCTCACCGAGCCGGACCGTGGACCGGGCCGAGAACGCACCGTCCGAGGTGAGCGCCCCGGTCACGGCGAGCGGGCCCTCGACGTCGAGCGATCCCCGGACCCGCACGGTCTCCGCGGAGAGCGATCCGCCTGCGACGAGCGTCCCGTCGATCTCCGCGCGGCCGACGTCGATCGGTCCTAGGACCTTGGCCGTCCCGCGAAGCCGCCATCGGTCGGCCCTCACCGACTCTCGGCGCACGATCCCGCGGTCCACGAGCTCCTTCGGGCGGGCGGGAGCCGCGGGGGCGGGAGCCCCGCCTGCCGGGCCGGTCGCGGCGCCGCTCACGGCGCCCCCGCGTGCGCGGCGACGAGGCGTCGATGCTGCTGCATGATGCAGCTGTTCTCGACCACGACGAGACCGTGCGCCCGGGCCTTGGTGGCCGCCGCAGGACTCTCGACGCCGAGCTGCATCCAGACGACCGGCACGCGACGCGCGATCGCTTCGTCCACGATCGGAGGCACCTGGTCGCTACGGCGGAAGATGTCCACGACGTCGAGCCGGATCTCCGGGGGGATCGCGCTCACGGACGGGTACGCTCGCTCTCCGAGGACCTCGGGCAGCTGGGGGTTGACCGGGACGATGCGGTACCCCTGGGCCTGAAGGTAGCGGGCGACCTCGTTCGAATCCCGGTCGGGCTTGTCGGAGAGTCCGACGACGGCCACGGTCCGGGCGCGGCCGAGGATCGCTCGGAGCTCGTCGTCACCTGGGGGCACGCTCGAGGGGAACGGGACCCCGTTCTTGATGCTGACGGCGCCGCCGCCCGGCGCCGCGGGTCCCCCGAGCTCCGGGGCCCTCCCGGAGCCCGGGGGCGGAGCTTGCAGGTAGTGCACCGTCCCGATCACCGCGCCGGCGAGGATCGGAATGTACCGGAGCAGGAGGCCCGCGTCGGTCGACACGAGCGTGAGGAACGCCGAGGCGTCGTAGGCGCCGTGAAGGACGCTCGGCACGACGAGATTCCCTCCCGAGAGCTGGTACGTCGCCGAGAACGCGAAGCCGAGGAGGAACAGCTCCGGGAAGATCAGCGGCGCCGCGAGGCCGTACGTGGTGCCGTAGTAGAGGTGGACGCCCGCGAAGATCACGCTGGTCCAGGTCGCCGGGGTGACCCACCCGGAGCCGCTCGCCCTCCAGGAACCGAAGAACCACCCACGGAAGATCGCCTCCTCGAAGGCTCCGGCGGCGAACGAGAAGGCGACGTAGAGCCACGGGTCCCCCGAGGCGGCCCGAAGGACCGGATTGGGGCGGCTCAGGAGGTGGAGCGCCGCCGGATCCAGGACCTCGTAGAGCGGGACGAGGGCGACGGCGACGAGGAGGCCGAGGAGCGAGAGCAGACCGTACCAGCGCAGCCCCTCCCAGGTGGCCGTCCCCGGCGCCGCGTTCCACCGCCGGAGCGGACCCACCCCGACGAGCAGCGCGAACGCGACGACCGGGATCCCGTAGACGACCGCCACGTCGCCCGCGAGCGAGCCGTAGACGACGAGCGTCGCCGGCCAGAGCTCCGGCACGAAGTACTGGCTCAGGATCGCGAGGATCGTGACGACGACCCCGAGCGCGTACCGGCCGGCCGGGACCCCGAGGACCGCTCGGCTCCCCGGGGCAGCGGGGTTCGTCACGCCGGGGCGACGGGGTCGCCGCTCATAGCGGACCGGGGCTCAGCCGGCGCGGAGGTCCCGGGGTGGAGATCGCGGTTCTCGTCAAGGTCGTGCCGAACGCCGACTCGGTTCGCTACGACCGGCAGCGAAGGACCGTCGTGCGCGACGACGCCGAGCTGTTCGTCAACCCGTTCGACCTCCGCGCGGTGGCGGTCGCCCTCCGGCTCCGTCGACCGGGCGAGACCGTGACGGTCCTGTCGCTAGGACCGCCTCAGGCCCGCCCCGTCCTTGCCTCGATGAAGGCGTCCGGGGTCGATCGCGTCCAGCTCGTCTCCGACCCCGGCCTCGCCGGCTCCGACGTTCTGGCGAGCGCCCGGGCGCTCGCGGCGGCCTTACGACGTCTTCGGGCCGGTCTCGTGCTCGCCGGCGCGCGGACGACCGACAGCGAGACCGCCCAAGTCCCTCCCGCGGTCGCCTCCCTCCTCGGCGTTCCGGTGGTGACGGAGGCCCGGTCGGTGGATCGGACCGGGGAGGAGCGGCTCGAAGCGACGGTCGACACGCCGACCGGATGGGCGAAGGTCGGGGTCGGCCTGCCCGCGGTCGTCAGCGTGGGAGAAAAGATCTCGAAACCGGTCCGACCGGACCCCGAGGCGGGTCCGGGATCGGCCGACTCGTCGGTCGAGCTCGCGGATCTCGTCGGTCTGGGGATCGATCCGGGCTCCGTCGGAGCTCCCGGTTCCCCGACGGTCGTCGTCCGGGTCGAGGAGGCGGCCCCGACCCGGACCCCGATCCTGTTCGCCGAGGGATCGGTGGGGGATCGTGTCGAGGGGGCGGTGCGGGCCCTCTCGCTCCGCCTCGGCGGCTCGAGGAGCGAGGCGGGGCCGATCCCTCCGGCGCCCGCCGTCCTCCGGGACGACGAGGAGGTCGCCGTGCTCGTCTCGGAGCGCCACGGCCGGCTCGATCCGGAATCCCTCCCCGTCCTCGGTCAGATCCGTCGGCTCGCGCCCCTCTGGCCCTCCGCTGTGTGGATCGGGGGCCCGCCGGGAGCCGAGGATTCGGCTCGGATCTCGTCGGGCGGCGCGATGAGGGGCTACCACCTCGCTACGTCGCCCGGTGCCGTGGACTCCGAGGTCGGGGCGGCGTCGCTCGCGGGGCTCCTCGACCAGCGACCTCGGCTCGCGGCCGTCACGGTCCTCTCCGAGCCGTTCGGACGGGAGGTCGCCGGCCGGCTCACCGCCCGTCGGGGCCTCGGGCTCGTCGCCGACGCCGTGGAGCTGCGGCGATCTCCGGACGGGGAGCTGCTCTGGGAGAAGCCGTCGTTCGGGGGCCGGACGATGGCGACGATCCTCTCGCGAACGAGGCCCAGCGTCGCGACCGTACGTCCGGGGCACGCCGTCCCCGCGGTACCCGCGGCCGACGCCCCGCAACTTCGCTGGACGGAGATTTCGGGGGCCTTCGGCCCGGGGAGAGTCACCGTCTTGGCCGAGGGCGACGAGGTCGCTCGGACGGCCGAGCTCGAGCGCAAGGAGGTGCTCGTCTCGGTCGGCATGGGAGTCGGCGGACCCGAGGGACTGGCCGCCCTGCGTCCGGCCGCGGACCGCTGGGGCGCGGGCGTCGTCGCGACGCGGCGGGTCGTCGACGCAGGGTGGCTCCCTCCCCACCTCCAGGTCGGTCTGACCGGCCGGGCGATCGCCCCTCGCCTCGTCATCCTCCTCGGCGTCCGCGGGACCTCCAACCACATGATCGGCTGGAAGAGGGCGGGGGCCCTCCTCGGGGTCAATCCGGACCCCGCCGCGCCGTTGTTCCGGGACGTCGACGTCGGCATCGTCGGGACGATCGAGGAGGTCGTCCCGCTCCTCGAGGAGCCCCTCGCCCGGCTGCTACGGGGCTGAGGCGCTCCCGCGGGCGGAGGCGAGGAGCTCGTCGAGCAGGGCTCGAGCGTCCGCGGCCGAGGGGGAGCGGAGCCGGAGCTCCACGGTCCGGCCGGCGAGGCGCATCGACGCTCCCGGCGGGATCCGCGAGCGAACGGCGTCGCGCAGGCGCCGGGCCGCCTCGGGCGAGGGGAGCTCCCCGCGCACGCGGACGGTCAGGAGGACCGTCCGGGCGCCCCCTCGTCGCTCTCCGATCGTCCCCCTCCCCCCCGGGCCGCGCCGGGGCCCCGCTCGAGCGCGCCGGGCACGATCGGCGCCGTGCGGGTCCTCCGGTCGGTCTCGGCGGACGCGCGCTCGCGGAGGTACCCCACGATCGACGGCCAGACCGTCCCGTCGTCGCGCTGCTTGTTCTCGAAGTTGTGCTCGGCGATGAACCGGGAGAACGCGGCCTGGCTCGTGTCGTCCCACCGCCCGGTGAGCCGGCCGGTGTAGTAGCCGAGGACCGAGAGGTCGTGCTGCAGCGCCGCGGCGACGTCCCCCGCGATCGGCACGAGGGTGCGGGGGTCCTCGCGGGAGAGCATCGTGAGGTCGTAGAGCCGGAAGATCCGCTTCAGCTCCTCGATCGGGTGGGGGTGGTCGTCGACGCGCACGTCGACCCAGCGGTCGGTCGTCCCGCCGTAGCCGCCCCCCGCGCGCGCCGCGAGGAGGGCCGCCGACTGCATCCCCCGCCGGTCCCCGCCCTCCCGCTGGCCGGCGGCGAGCGCGGCGAGGAGACGGTCGAGGAGGTCCCCCGTCGACGCCTCGTACGTCCGGGCCATCGCGCGGACGACCTCGGCCCCGAAGAGGATGTTCCCCTGGCAGGCGAACCCCTCGCCGACCTCGTGGCCCGCCCAGGCGAGGCACTTCGAGCCCGTGAACGACGCGGCCCGGCCGCGCGCATCGACGACCCCCAGCTGGCGCTCGTCCCGGCCGGGATCGGCGGCGATGAGCTTCCGGACGACCTCCTCCGCCCCGAGGCCCGAGCGCAGCAGCCGGAGCCCTTCGGGGCCGTACGAGGCGTTCGCGAGCGCCTGGGTCGCGACCGCGCCGACCTCGGCTTCCGCGAACGGGACGACCGAGCCGACCGCGAGGAACTTCGACTGGACCGCGACGCCCCACGCCGGGATCGCGGGGTCGTGGGCGACGATCGAGAACGTTCCGAACCGGGGGAGCGCCATCGTCCCGGGCACCCCGGGCGGCTCGTTAAGCTGACGGAGGGAGCGGGCGGCGCCCCTCAGGCCTCGCCGGTCTCCTCGGCCGGCGCGGGCGGCGGGGCCCGGCTCGCGGCCGCCTTCGGCCGCGGGAGCTTCGGCCCGAGACGTTCCCAGACCGCGTCGATCCCGGCGGCGGCGTCGGGGAGCGGGACCCCCGCGGCGAGCGCCGCGCGGGACCGCTCGACCTCCGCCGGGAGCCCGTCCGGGTCGATCCCGTGGGCCTGAGCCCAGGCGACGCAGCCGGCCGCGAGCTCCACCTGGTCCTCGAGCGCCCGCCGGGACCGGCGCCGGTCCCGCTCGTCGGCGGGGAGGGCGTGGTCGGGGTCCCAGTGCGGCGGCACCGGCGCCGGGATCGCGACCCGGAGCCGGCGGTACGGCTCGGCGAGCGAGGGCCAGCGGGGTTCGGCGAAGCGGATGGCGAGGAGATCGAGCGCCCCGCTCGCCCCGGCGAAGTCGCCCGCGCGGAAGGCGGCCTCGGCCTTCTCGAACGGCCCGAGGAGCTCGGGGGGCGTGGAGCCCTTCCAGCTCTCCTGGAGGAGGGCGACGTGCGACGGGACGAGACGCCGGAGGATCTTCCTCTCGGGAGGCTCGGGGGCGGGGGCCGCGGGCGGAGCCGGGGCCGCCGTCGGCTCCGGGGGTCGGTTCGGCGCGCCGGGCATCGGGTCGGGGAGCGGCGGCTACAGGAACGCCGCGAACTCCTTCGTCACTTCCGGGTACTTCGCCTGGACCGCCCGGAGGATGTTGTGGACGTTGAGCTTCTCGAGGCGCACCCCGGCGAGGGCGTCGACGATCTTGTCGAACGTCTCGTCGCTCAGGGTGACGAGCTTCTCCTTCGCGAGCCAGTTGCGGTAGAGCTTCTCCTCGAGCCGGGCGCGCCACCCCTTCTCGTACTTCTGGAGGAACTCCTTCGAGACGTCCCCGGACGCCACGGCCTCCGCCGCGACCTCCCCGCAGATCTTCCCCGCGAGGCAGCCGTTGGCGATGCCGCCCCCGGTGAGGGGGTCGATCATCCGGGCCGCGTCGCCGACGAGCATGATCCCGTCCGCCACCGTCTGCTTGAGCGGCGGCGAGATCGAGACGCCGCCCCCCACCATGTCGATCTTCTTCCCCTTCGCGTAGCCGGGGTGGTGGTCGATCCAGCGGTCGAGGTACGTCCGCGCGTCGGCGAGGTTCTTCACCTGGCTCACCTGGACCCCGATGCCGACGTTCGCGAGCCCCTCCCCCTTCGGGAACACCCAGACGTATCCCCCCGGGGCGACCTTGCCCAGGTAGAAGTCGCAGTAGCGAACGTCCGAGTCGACGTTCGTCATGCGGTACTGAAGGCAGGTGTCCATGTCCCGGAGCGCGAGGTTCGTGGGGATCCCGGCCCACCGGCCGACCTGGCTCTCGAAGCCGTCCGCCGCGACGGTGATCGGGGCCCGGATCTCGGAGACCTCCCCGAACTGCTTGACCTTCGCGCCGACGACCCGGGAGCCTTCCCGGAGCAGCCCGACCGCGGCGGTCTTCAGGCGGACCTCGACGCCCGCGTTCGCCGCGTCGATCGCGAGCTGCTTGTCGAAGCCGTCGCGCTCGACGACGTAGCCGACCTCGTTGCCGGCGTGCTTCTCGTTGATCTCGAAGACCTTCTCGCTCGGCGAGTAGATCCGCGCCCCCTCGACCTCGACGTTGATCCAGCGGCCGGGGGCGATGCCGACCTCGCGGAGCCACTCCTTGCTCATCCCCTCGCCGCACCGGACGGGGCTCCCGATCTCCTGGCGCTTCTCGATCATGAGGACGTTCGCGCCCTGCTTCGCGGCCCACTTGGCCGTCATGCTGCCCGCGGGCCCGGCGCCGACGACGAGCACGTCCGGCCGGAGGTTCGACGCCATCGCGTCCCGCGCGGAGCTCACCCGATCTCGATCGCGCCGACCGGGCAGGCCTTGACGCAGATCTCGCACCGGGTGCAAATCCCCTCGTCGAAGGTGATCCGCGTCTCGTCCAGGTAGATGCAGTTGAGCGGGCAGATCCCGACGCACGCCCCGCAGTAGATGCAGAGCTGCCCCGACGACTCGATGTGGAGGCTCTTCTTGTTCGCCACCGTCGCCTCCCCTCCCCGACACCGGGCCGAGCGCGCTATTAAAGGCTAGCGAGCGAGTCGCGGCGCCTCGGCGGGCGGGGGCTCCTCCGCGAGCCATCGCTCGGCGTCGATCGCGGCCATGCACCCGTCGCCCGCGGCCGTGACCGCCTGGCGGTACCGCCGGTCGTGGACGTCGCCCGCGGCGAAGACCCCGTCGACGCTCGTCCGGGTCCCCTCCCGGACCTTGACGTACCCCTGCGGGTCGAGCTCGAGCGCCCCCCGGAACACCTCGGTCGCGGGGACGTGGCCGATCGCGACGAAGAGGCCCCCCGCCGCGACGTCCCGGCTCTCGCCCGTCCGAGGGTTCCGGAGCCGCACCCCCTCCACCTTCTCGCGCCCCAGGACCTCGGCGACCTCGGCATCGTAGACGATCGAGATCTTCGGATGCCGCTTCGCCCGCTCCTGCATCACCGTGCTCGCCCGGAGCCGGTCGCGCCGGTGGACGATCGTGACGTGGCTCGCGAAGTTGGTGAGGAACAGCGCCTCCTCCATCGCGGTGTCCCCGCCGCCGACGACGACGAGCTCCTGGCCCTTGAAGAAGAACCCGTCGCACGTCGCGCAGGCGCTGATCCCGTGCCCCACGAGGCGCTGCTCGGACGGGAGGCCGAGCCACCGGGCGTTCGCGCCGGTCGCCACGATCACCGCGCGGGCCCGGATCGAGCCGTGCGTCCCGGTCTCGAGCCGGAACGGGCGGCGCGAGAAGTCGACGCGGTTCACGTAGTCGTCCAAGAACTCGGCCCCGAACTTCGCCGCCTGGCGCCTCAGGAGGTCGACGAGCTCGGGCCCCTGGACCCCGTCGGGGAACCCCGGGAAGTTCTCGACGTCCGTGGTGATCGTCAGCTGGCCCCCCGGGGGGATCCCCGTGATGACGAGCGGCCGGAGCTCGGCGCGGGCCGAGTAGAGGGCGGCGGTGAGGCCCGCCGGCCCGCTGCCGATCACGGCGAGCGCGACCTCGCGGGACGGGGCGTCGGGCATCGGGGGACCGAACGTCGGCTCCGGGTTAAAGCGCCCGCCTCCCCCCGGGGCGCGGGCCGCGCGACGCGGCTACGGCCGGGAGGCTGGCAGCCGTAGACGCTCGTCCGCCTCCCGGGAGGCGTACCCCGAGCGGAAGAAGAGAAGGGGGGCCTCGTCGGCCCCGAGCTCGATCCGGACGACCTCGCCGACCAGGAGCCGGTGGTCGAACGCGGGCGTCGCCGAGACGAGCCGGCACTCCACGGTCCCGAGGGTCCCGTCGAGGAGCGGGGCCCCGGTGACGCCCCGGTGGACGGGGAGGCCCCGGAACTTCTCCTCCGACGGCACCGCGCGGGCGAACCGCTCGCTGAGCTCCTGCTGGCGGTGCGACAGGAGGTTCACGGCGAACGCCCGGCTCCGCTCGACGACCGGCAGGGTGTCGACATCCCGGTGGAGGCTCACGAGGAGGGACGGGGGCTCGAGCGAGACCGAGAGCATCGCGTTGACGGTGAGCCCCGCGTCCCCGTCGGGCCCGCGGGCGGTGACGACCGAGACCCCCGTCGCCCACCGGGCCATCGCCCGCCGGAACTCGCCGGCCCCGGGGGGCCGGTCGCTCGGGGCCCCGCTCACTCGTCCCGCCACCGGAACAGCCGCACCGCGAGCAGGAACGTGACGACCGACGCGACGAGCACGATCGCGAGGTCGGTGAGCGCCCGGGTCGTGTTCGAGAACAGCATCACCTGGTTCATGCCGTCGATCACGTAGTAGAGCGGGAGGAGGTGCGCGACCGTCTGGAGCCCCGGCGGGAAGCTCGAGACGGTGAAGAACGTCCCCGACAGGAACATCATCGGGAAGGTGAGGACGTTCCCGATGAGGGCCGCGGTCTCGGGGGTCTTCGAGACCGACCCGCAGAGCATCCCGAGGGAGACGAAGAAGAACGGGCCCACGACGAGGAACGGCACGAGCCCGAGGTTGAGCTTGACGTGCGCCGAGAAGACCCCGGCCCCGAAGCCGATGACGATCGCCGCCGAGACGAACGTGAGGAGGACGTACCAGACGATCCGGGCCGAGAGCCACTCGCCGCGGGTGAGCGGAGTGAGCGACAGCTCCCGGAAGATCCCCTCCTTCCGGTACGTCGAGGAGATGTCGACGAGCGAGAACATCGGGCTCGTCAGGATCGAGAAGCCGATCAGCCCCGGGATGAGGTAGTCGATCGTCGAGTACGACGGGCTCCCCACCTGCGAGGTCAGGACCCCCACGACCGGGGTACAGGTCCCGCCGTGGCAGGCGGCCTCGAGATTGAACTGGCTCACGACCCCGTTCACCGCCCCGAGGACCTCGCCGCTGGAGGCGGCGTCCTGAGGGTCCGTGTAGACCGTGACGTTCACCGGATGCCCGGCCGAGTAGTTCGCCCCGAACCCGTCCGGGATGACGAGGCCGACCGGGTCGTCGTGGTCGCCGAGCCAGGCGCCGAACGACGCCGCGGAGACGTTGACCGTGGCGACCTTCACGACCGTCGTGTTGTTGAGCGCGGAGAGGAACGCGACGCTCGTCGGCGAGCCGTGGTCGTCGTTGACGACGTAGAGGGTCGTCGTCCCGGTCCCGATCGTGGAGAAGATGAGGCCGAAGAGCCCGATCAGGATGATCGGGAAGATCAGGGAGAAGAACAGGGCGATCGGGTTGCGGGTGTACGTCCGGTACACGACGGCGAGGTCCGCGCCGATGCGGCGGCCGTTCACGCCGGGGCCTCCGCCTTCAGCGTCCCCTCGTCCATCCGGCCGACGAGCCGGACAAAGACGTCCTCGAGCGTGTCCACCTCGGTCGAGAACGAGTCCCAGGGGATCCCGCTCCGGTCGATCGCGGCGAGGACGCGGAGGGCGTCGTGCCGGTCGGCGAGCTCGACCTCGACGCGACCGTCCGCGGCCCGGGCGGAGACCCCGAGGTCGCGCACGAGGAGCGGGGCGAGCGCCGGGGCCGCTTCGACGCTGAGCCGGGCGGGTCGCCCGTGGCTCCGGACGATCTCGGCCGGGGTCCCCGAGGCGATGATCCGGCCCCGGTGGAGGATCGCCACACGATCGGCGAGCAGCTCGGCCTCCTCGAGGTAGTGGGTCGTGAGGAACACCGTGCGCCCGCTCGAGCGGAGGTTCCGGATCACGCCCCAGAGCGCCCGTCGGGCGTGGGGGTCGAGCCCTGTCGTGGGCTCGTCGAGGAAGCAGATCTCGGGGTCGTTCGTGAGAGCGAGGGCGAGGCCGAGCTTCTGCTTCTGGCCGCCCGAGAGCGTGTCGAACCTCGCCTCGGCCTTGTCGAGGAGCTCCACGCGGGCGAGCAGCTCCGCGGGGTCCACCGAGGTGCCGAACAGGGTCCGGTAGTACTCGATCGCCTCCCGCGCGGTGATCTTGTCGAAGAACCGGAACTCCTGGGGAAGGACCCCCACGCGCCGGCGCAGGCTCGCCCCGTCGGTCCACGGGTCGAGACCGAGGATCGAGACCGTCCCGCCGGTCCTCCGGCGCAGGCCCTCGAGGATCTCCACCGTGGTGGTCTTCCCCGCGCCGTTCGGCCCGAGGAAGGCGAAGACCGTCCCGGCGGGGACTTCGAAGTCGATCCCCCCGACCGCCACGAGCTCACCGTACTGCTTCGTGAGCCCGCGGACCTCGATCGCGGTCGGCACGGGCGGTCGGACGGACGTGGGCCGAGAAAGCTCCTTCCCCCGGCGACCCTCGCGCCCTAGCCGGTCGCGAGCTCTCCGGTCGTCCCGGGCGCGATCGTCACCGAGCCGGTCGGGCCGTCCGCCCGGAGCGCCGTCGTCCCGTCCCAGCGGACGCGCAGGCGTCCGGGAGCGAAGTCGATCGAGGCGAGGCCCCGCCCCACCCGGAGCCGCTCGAGCGCGGCGGAACGCCAGCCGGCGGGGAAGCGGGGTCGGAGCCCGATCCGGGGCGCCCGAGCGTCGACCGTGATCCCCCAGAGCCCCTCGAAGACGGCGGAGAGGAACGGGGCGAAGCTGAGACCGAGCAGGAAGCAGGAGTCGAACGGTTCCGGGCGATCGCCCCGATAGCACTCGTTCACCTCCCCTCCCTCCTCGACGAGCCTCGCCGCGATCCGCCGCAGGTAGTCGACGCCCCGGGCCGCGTCGCCCACCGAGAACGCTGCGTCGGCCGCCCAAGCGGTCGCGATCGGCCACACCTGGCCCGCGTGGTACGCTTCCGGAGAGTACTGGGGGTCGTGGGAGGAGAGCGTCCGCACGCCCCAGGGGGTGGTGAGGTCGTCGCGGGCGGCCCGCTCGACGATCGCGCGGGCGACCGGGGCGTCGAGGAGGCCCGCGCTGACCGCCCGCAGGGCGTTGGGGCGGATCTGGGCGACGGGCCGGTCGCCCCGGACGCTGTCGTAGAGGTACGACTCCTCCGGCCAGGCGTACACGCGCCGGATCGAGGCGGTCAGGCGGTCGGCGAGCGACGCGAGCTCGGCCGGATCGATCGCGCTCGCGAGGGTGTCGGAGAGCTCGAGGGTGGAGCGGAGCGCGCCGAGCCAGAGGACCTGGACGTCGATCGCGTGATCCCTCCGGTCCGCGGAGTCCCAGATGGTCGTGTCGACCGCGTCGATGCCGTACCGCACCTTCGAGAGCCCGGCGGTCGCCTGCTCGATCGCCGCGGCCTCGCCGCCGTTCCGCAGCAGCCCGGTTCCCTCGGCCGTCCGGCGGCGGCCCCACGCGACGATGCGGTCGACGACATGCCCCCAGGGGGCGACGAGCTCGGTATCCCCCGAGTGGCGCAGCAGCCGGAGGACGAGGTCCGGGAAGTAGAGGGTCGTGTCGGAGGTCCCGTAGAGGAAGATCGGTCCGGGAGAGAGCTGCATGGGGAGCTCCCCCGGCTCCCCGCCGAGCATCGGGAGCTCGGCCCGGTCCTGGAACCGGAACGTCGAGTCGAGCGATCGGGCCGCCCAGTCGAAATCCCCGAGCCACACCACCGCCGGCAGCATCCAGGCGAGGTCCCGGCCCCAGATCGACGAGTACCACGGGTACCCCGCGACGAGCCCGGTGAGGCCGTTGCCGGGGCTCGCGTAGAGCCGTCGGAGCGCGAGACGCGCCAGATTGTACCCCCGCTCGAGCTCGGGGGCGTCCGGGAGTCGGACGGTCGGCGTCGTGGCGAGCCACGTCCAGTCCGCTCGGGAGATCGCGCCCGCGGCCGCCGCCGGATCGGCGAGGAACCGGGGCGCGTGGCTTCCAATCCGGTCGAGGTCCCGCTCGAGGCCTCCCGACACCGAGAACCTCGCCTCGGCCGGGGCGCCGGGCTCGAGGGCGAGCTCGTGAACGGTGCCGAGCTCGGAGACCGGCCCCGCGTAGTGTCCGCCTCGCCAGGAGGCTCGGTTGAGGAGAAGCTGCGAGGGGGCCGCCGACCAGCGCAACGAGAGGGCGAACCCCCGATTGCGGACGCGGATCTCGTCGGCCCGGGTCTCGACACGGAACTCGGTCGGCCGGATCCCCTCGACGAGGACGGGGAGCAGGAACGGAGAGAGGGAGCTCTCGATCCGGATCGTCGCGCGCTCGGTCGCCGTCGATCGAACGGCTAGACTGCGGGTCACCCCGGGCAGGCCGTGGAGGGGAGCGAGCGACTGCTCCGCCGACAGGGAGCCCCACCGATGCGAGCTCGCGAACAGCTCCCCCACGATCCCACCGGCGGTCCGCGAGCCGGGCAGGTCCCGGGATCCGTCGTCCGACCCGACGGCGAGGCGCCACGGGCCCGTCAGCCGGACCAGCTGGCCGTAGACGCCTCCCCACTCGACCGGCGACCCCCGCGTCTCTCGGAGAAGCTCGACGTCCCCCCGCCCGTCCAGCACGACCGCCGAGGTGAGGCTGCGAAGGAGGTGGCCCCCCGACCGGGCCGCGGCCGACCCCGTCATGCGTCCTCCGGTCGGCGCAGGGTGTCCTGAAACTCGAACCAGACGAGCGGGGGGATCGCGACGCTCTTGAGCTCGAGGCGGACCGCGAGCGGCCGGTCGACGGTCGGCGGCGGGGCCCGAAGATGGAACTCCGTCCTCACCCCCGGCGCGAGCCGGAGCGGATCGGCTCGCGAGAACGAGTCGGAGCTCTTCCACGGCCGCCCCTCCTCGCGCACCGAGACGTTCCGAGCGTCGAGGAGCTGCCCGTCGAGAAGGACCCGCACCGAGGAGAACGCGCCGCTCCGCAACGGGGGATTCGAGAGGGCGAACGAGATGCCGCCGTCGGTCGCTCGCAGGGACCCGGGCTCGTACACCGAGCGCTCCACCGTTTCGGCGACCCAGAGCAGAGCTTCGAGAGGGTGCGCCCCGAAGTCCGCGCCGATCGAGATCGACTGCCGCAGGAGGGAGAGGATCGCCCCGACCCGCCGGTCGCTCACGGCCGACGGACCCCCACGCCGGGGGATAGCGGTTCGCGGCGGGCCCCGGGGCGCGTGCGTGCGATCCGGCCCCACTTGCTCGGCGAGACGCGGGGTTGCGCGGAGAGCAACGAGCCCCGCCGGGGCAACCGTTTAACGGGGAGCGTCGCTCCCCCGCCTCCTTCCTGACCCGCTCCATGCCGTCGAACCGTCGTCCGCTCGCCGTCGCGCTCCGGTCGGACCCGCTCCTGTTCGCCCCCGTGCCTCCCCCGGCGAGGATCCCCGCGTCCCGCGCCGAGGCCCGGCTCGCCGAGCTCGCGGAACTCCTGGCCCGGGTCCCCCGCGTCGATGCGATCAACGTCCCCGAGCTCGTCGAGGAGAACCACGACGGCCGGCCGCGCTACCGCGCCGGGGACCCTCGAGGGTTCGCCCGGGAGGTCGCGGCTCGCGCGGGGGCCGAGGCGATCATCAACAAGGTCGTCGCGCACATGCCGGACGCGGAGTCCCTGCGCGCGTGGGCGCGCGAGACGGTCGGGCTCGGCCTCCGTCACGCGGTGCTCGTCGGCGGGAGCAGCCGATTCATCCCCTATCCGGGGCCGCCGGTCACGGAGGCGAACACGGTCGTCCGGCCGTTCTTCGCGGAGGCCGGGGGGCTCCTCGGCAACATCGCGATCCCCCAACGCCGCGGTGAGGCCCACCGGATGGTGAGCAAGACGAAGGCCGGCGCCGGGTTCTTCACGACGCAGCTCGTTTTCGATCCCGGTCCCGTGGTCGAGCTCCTCCGGAGCTACGACCGGCTCTGCCGGGACGCGTCGATCGCGCCCGCCGCGGTCGCGGTCAGCCTCGCTCCCGTCGCGGACGAGGCGGACCTCGAATTCGTCCGCTGGCTGGGCGCCGATGTCTCCGACGAGGCCGAGCGAGCGATCCTCGAAGGGGACGACGGGGAGGCGTCGAGCCGCAGCCTCGACCGGGCGGTGGCGGTTTGGCGCGAGGTCCGAGAGTCGGCCGCCCTCGAGACCCTCCGGGTCCCGGTCGGCGCGAACATCGAACAGTTGTCGCCGCGACACCTGGCGGACGCCGGGCGGCTCGTCGAAGCGATCGCCTCGGCGCTGAGCCGGCTCGAGTCGACGCCCCGCTAGGGAACTCCACCGAGGCGCGATCGTCGGCCCCTGGGCCGGCGCGCCCGTCGAGCCGGGGTCTCGGGGCGGAGGAGACGGCCCCCGACCGCCCACGGGCGGCCGTCGAGCTCAAGATCCGCGTCGGCGAGAGTGGTCAGGTACGAGAATCGAGACGCGGACCGCCCCCCGGCCGTCGGACGGCCACCCAGCAGCAGGCCCACCGACCCCGCGGCGAGCTCCCCGACCTCGGGAGCCCGGTCGATCTCAGGGTTGAGCCCGAACGAGACGGCCGCCGGAACGTCCCGGCCGGTGCCGCCGGACGCATACTCGGCCGCGAACGCCTCGCCTCCGCGATCGAACTCGAACGCCCGCACCCGACCGTCCCGGAACGAGAACTTCGCTCCCAGCGAGATCGGGGGCTCCCGGAACCGTTCGAACGTCGGGCGGTTCGCTTCCCACGTTCCCTCCGCGGTGCCGGCGGCGATCGGAACAAAGAGGACCCCGGAGGGGAGCCGCTGCCAGGAGGCTCCGTCTCGGGCATCCCCGACCTCGGCCCGTCGCCGTCCCGGTCGCAGACCGACCGTGAGGTCCGTGCCGTTCGGGTGGCGGATCCTCAGCCGTCGTCCCCGCGAGCCCCGCGCGAGCCACCGGGCGAGCTCGCCGGCGAGTCGCTCGGGCGTCACGAGGCTTCCCCTCAGGATCTCCCGTCTCCACCCGGCGAGGTCGACGCCGTAGCGGGCGGCGGCGGTCGGCGTGACATCGGAGATCGCGAGGCGAACCGACCGCAGTCGGGCCCGGCCGCCGCGCGGGGTCCTTCGCTCGCCGTCGCGGCGTACGACGGCCGCCACGTCGCCGGGTCGGAGCCCAAAGAGGCGGGGGAACGCCTCCGGCCCGCCGAGATAGACGTACGCGTCGCTCACCTCGGCCAGGGCGTCGACCGTGCGGGGCCACGGGCCGCGCCGGAGGAAGGCGAGGGAGCGGAAGAACGCTTCCTCGTCCTCCACGACGAGCACGGGATGCGCGCCGAGGCGGCGCGCTTCCGGGAGGAACGCGCGGGCCCAGGGGAGCGCGTGGCTCCATGTCTCGACCGTGACGACCTCGCCTCGACGGATCCGCAGCGATCGCTCGAGCACCGCGCGGGCCAGGGTCTCCTCGCTCCCGTCCGGCACTAGGCCCTCCTCATGCGACGGGAGCCGACGGTCCGCTCCTCACGGGGCCGGCCGCCGGCTCGAGCGAGGTCGCGGTACGGCCGGTCCTGAGCGTCACGGGGGCTCTCCGGGACCCCCTCCCGACGCGGTCGGGCGAGCCCGGGGCCCGCGACCGAACGCCGTGCGCCACTTACCGTTTCGTTCGAGGGCCGGGAGGCGCCGGGACCCGAGGGCCCGCCTCAGACGAGGGTCTTGGTGAGCATCGAGACCGCGGCGCTGAGGTCGGTCGAGTGGAGGAGGAAGATCGTGTCCGTGTAGCAGGAGAGGGCCTCCACGATGTTGATCCCTTGGCTGGAGAGGACGCCGGTGAGGAGCCGGAGGAGCCCCGGGGTCTCCTCGATGCTCTCGGGGCTCGTGACCGCCACCTCCACGAGCCCCTTTCGCACCCGGACCACCTGACCCTCCCGAAGGGGCCGGAGCACCCGGTCGACCGAGTCCTCGTCGACGAGCACGACGGTCCCTCGGGAGACCTGGATCACGCGACAGAGCGAGCCTTCGTCCAGGAGCTCCTCGACAACGTCCCCGAGTCGCTGCAGGACGTCCGCCCCGAGTCCGAGGGTCAGCGCGGCGACCTTGGTCCGGGTCTCGATCCGGCTCTTCCGGAGAACGCGACGGACCCCCGCCTCGCGGACCCCCTCGCCCCGGCCCCGGGGGAAGCGCCGGACGGCGGCGATCACCGCCTCGGGGCGCTTGACGCCGAGCTCGGCCGAGACCCGACGCGCGATCGCCGAGTGGTTCGCGACACCGGCTCGGATCGCGTCCGCGAGCACAGGATCCGCGTCGAGGTACTCCCGGACCTGGCGGGCGATGGAAGGAACCGAGGTCGTCATGAATGTCGGATATTGGACAACTATGCCCAGCGATGTCGGGAGACGGTCGCCTCCTATAAATCCTCGAGGACGCGTGAGGCGGCGTGAACGAGGCGCTCGCGGTGGCCCGACAGAAGGTAGTGCTCGCCTACTCGGGCGGCCTCGACACCTCCGTCGCCATCCCGTGGCTCCGGGAGACGAAGAACCTCGATGTCGTCACCGTGACGGTCGACGTCGGCCAGCCCGTGGATCTCGACGGGGTCCGGGCCAAGGCCGCCGAGTCCGGCGCGGTCGCGTCGTACGTCGCGGACGCCCGGCGCGAGTTCGCGGAGGAGTTTGTCCTGCCCGCGCTCCGGGCGAACGCCCTGTACGAGGGGGTCTATCCGGTCAGCACCGCCCTCGCCCGGCCCCTGATCGCCCGCCACCTCGTGGCCGCCGCCCGGCGCGAGCACGCGGCGTACGTGGCGCACGGCTGCACGGGCAAAGGGAACGACCAGGTCCGCTTCGATCTCTCGACGACGAGCCTCGCGCCCGAGCTGGGCGTGATCGCTCCCGCCCGCGAGTGGAAGATGAACCGCGACGAGGAGGTCGCCTACGCGGCGGCGCACGGCATCCCCGTCGCCGCGACCCGCGCCTCGCCGTACAGCACGGACGAGAACCTCTGGGGACGGTCGATCGAGTGCGGGATCCTCGAGGATCCGGCCGTCGAACCGCCCGAGGAGGTCTATGCCTGGACCCGATCGCCCCTCGAGGCGCCCGAAACGCCGGCGTACGTCCGGCTCGAGTTCGAGGCCGGGAACCCCGTCGCGCTCGACGGCGTCCGCCTTCCGTTCGTCGACCTGATCGCCCGGTTGAACCGGGTCGCGGGGGAGCACGGCGTGGGCCGGATCGACCACCTCGAATCGCGCGTTGTCGGGATCAAGTCCCGCGAGGTGTACGAGTGCCCTGCCGCGACGGTGCTCGTGAAGGCGCACCAGGGCCTCGAGGCGTTGATCCTCCCGCGGGACGTCCTTGAGTTCAAGCGGTCGGTCGAGCTGAGGTACGCCTCGCTCATCTACGACGGGCTCTGGTTCTCCCCGCTGAAGGCCGCGCTCGACGCGTTCGTCACCTCGACCCAGGAGCGGATCTCGGGCGAGGTGTCGATGAAGCTCTACAAGGGGTCGGCCCAGATCGCGGGCCGGCGCTCCCCGTACTCGCTCTACCAGGCGGGACTCGCCACGTACTCGTCGGGGGATCGGTTCCGCCCGGAGATGGCGGAGGGGTTCATCTACGTCTGGGGACTCCCCGCGCGGACCTGGGCTGCGATCGGCCCGGACGCCGCGGGGGCCGAGGCGCCGAAGCCCCGGGTCGCCCGGCCGCACCACTGACATGGCCTCGTCGTCGGTCTCCCCCGGGCGGCTCGCGCCCTCGTACGTCCAGACTCCCGCGGCGGCGTTCCTGAGCTCGCTGTCGGTCGACCGGACCCTCGCGCCGTACGACCTCGCCGGGAGCATCGCGCACGCCGAGATGCTAGGTCGGACGGGGATCGTGACGCCGGGCGAGGCCGACACGCTCGTCCGCGGGCTCCGGACGATCGGCCGAGAGGTCGCGGACGGCTCGTTCCCGTGGCGCCCGGATCTCGAGGACGTCCACACCAACATCGAAGTTCGACTCACCGAGGTCGTCGGTCCGGTCGGTGGCAAGCTCCACACGGCGCGGAGCCGGAACGACCAGATCGCCCTCGACGAGCGCCTCTATCTCCGGGCGGCCGTCGCGGGGGTCGGCGCCCGCCTGCTCGCGCTCGAGGGGGCCCTCCTCGCCCGGGCGACGGAGGAGCGCGCCACCCCGATGCCGGGGTACACCCACCTACAGCGGGCCCAGCCCGGGACGCTCGGCCACCATCTCCTCGCCCATTTCTGGCGGTTCGATCGGGACCTCGATCGCCTGCTCGCCACCGCGGCGCGCTCGAGCGTCTCGCCCCTCGGGGCGGGGGCCCTCGAGGGCTCGACCCTCCCGATCGACCCGGCGTACGTCGCGGCCCGCCTGGGATTCGAGCGGACGTTCGAGAACTCCCTCGACGCGGTGAGCGACCGGGATTTCCTCGCCGAGCTCCTGTTCGACCTCGCCCTCCTCTCGGTGCACGCGAGCTCGTTCGGGGAGGAGCTCGTCGTCTTCGCCTCCCGGGAGTTCGGATTCCTCGATCGGACCTCGTCGCTCGGATCGGGCAGCAGCGCGATGCCCCAGAAGCGGAACCCGGACGTCGCCGAGCTCGTGCGGGGGAAGGCCGGACGCACGATCGGGGACCTCGTCTCCCTGCTGACGACGCTCAAGGGTCTGCCGCTCGCCTACGATCGCGACCTCCAGGAGGACAAGTCCCCCGTCCTCGACGCGGTCTCGACCGTCGAGCTCACGGTGGAAGCCCTCGCGGGGCTCGCCGAGAAGCTCCGGTTCGATCGGAGCCGACTCTCCGCGGCCGCGGGCGACCCCGAGATGCTGGCGACGGACGTCGCCGAGCACCTCGTGGCCCGCGGAACCCCGTTCCGCGAGGCGCACGAGGCGATCGCCGCCTCGCTGCGCTCCGACGGGGAGCCGCCCGGACCGGACGAGGTCCGCCGGCGCCTGCGGGCCCTCGGTCCCGATCTGGGCCCCCTCACCGACCCGAAGGCCGCCGTCGATCGGCGAACGTCGCCCGGCAGCCCCGGCGCCGGCCCGATCGGCCACCAGCTCGAGCTCGCTCGAGGGCGGCTCCGGGCGCGCACCGAGTCCCTTTCCTCCCTTGCTCAGGCGGTCGAGTCGATCGACCGGTTGGTCCGGGAGGCACCAGCATGACCGAATGCCCAGAGTGTGCGGCGAGCGTCGACGGCGGCGAAAAGATCGTCGGGGAGATCTTCCCCTGCCCGGACTGCGGGACGGAGCTCGAGGTCCTCAAAACGGCCCCGTTCGCGGTCGAGCCGGCCCCGAGAGAGGCCGAGGACTGGGGTGAGTAACGGTCTCACCCTCGGGCTCTTCCTGACGATCGTCCGCCCCGAAGAGAAGGCGATCCTCGCCGCGGCGGAACGCCGCGGCGTCCCGGTGGTGCGCTTCGACGACCGGGAGGTGACGTTCGGGCTCGAGCGGCCCGACGGCCTCCCCTCGGTCCTCCTCAATCGGAGCGTGAGCCACACCCGCAGCGTCTACGCCGGACGTTGCTTCGAGCACTACGGGGTGCCGACCGTCAACGCGCCCGACGTCCTCGAGCTCGCCGGCGACAAGGTCCGGACCTCCCTCCGGCTCCAGGAGCGGGGGGTGCCCACGCCCCGGACGGTCGTCGCGCTCTCCGCGGAGGCGGCCCGCAAGGCGATCGACTCGATCGGCTACCCCGCGGTCCTCAAGCCCGCGATCGGGTCGTGGGGGCGGCTCCTCGCGAAGGTCGACACCGCGGAGGACGCGGAGCAGATCCTCGAGCACAAGGAGGCGCTCGCCTCCCCGATCCACTCGGTGTTCTACGTCCAGGAGTACGTGGAGAAGCCCGGACGGGACCTGCGGGCGTTCGTCGTGGGGGAGGAGGTTGTCGCCGCGATGTTCCGCCGCTCGGAGAGCTGGCGGACGAACTCGGCGCGCGGCGCGGTCGCGGAGGCCGCTCCGCTCACCCCGGAGCTCCGCGAAACCTCCCTCCGTGCCGCCGACGCCGTGGGGGGCGGGGTCCTCGCGGTCGACCTGATGGAGGGGAAGGGGGGCCTCGTCGTCCACGAGGTGAACCCGACCCCCGAGTTCAAGGCGCTCCAGGGGACGACCGACGTCGACGTCGCCGAGAGGATCGTCGACTACGCGCTCCGGCAGGGCCGACGATGAACGTCGCCGTCGTCGGCGGCTCCGGCTACGTCGGCGGGGAGCTCCTCCGGATCCTCCTCGGCCACCCCGACGTGACGATCGCCCAGGTCACCTCGGAGACGATGGTGGGCAAGCTTGTCTCGAAGTCCCACCCCAACCTCCGGAAGGCGACGAAGCTCACGTTCGAGTCGCGCGCGTCGCTGAAGCCGGCCGACGTGACGTTCCTCGCGATGCCGCACACGGAGTCCGCCGCCCTCGTCCCCGAGCTCCTCGCGTCGGGGGGGACCGTGATCGACCTCTCGGCGGACTTCCGGCTCAAGGATCCCCGGGCGTACGCGACCTACTACGGCACGGAGCGGACCGACACCGCGCTCCTCGCGGAGAGCGTCTTCGGCCTCCCCGAGCTCCACCGGGAAGAGCTGAGGCGCGCCCGCCTCGTCGCGGTCCCAGGGTGCATCGCGACGGCCGCGATCCTCGCGCTTCGTCCCCTCGCCGCCGCCGGGCTCCTCGGCGCCGCGCCCACGGTCGTCGACTCGAAGAGCGGCTCGTCGGCGAGCGGCCGGGACGCGGGCCCGGCGGGCCTGCACGCCGAGCGCTCGGGCGTGATGCGCGCGTACGCCCCCGCGGGGCATCGCCACACCGCCGAGATCGAGCAGGAGACGGGGGCGAAGATCGCTCTCTCCTGCCACGGGGTGGAGGCGGTCCGCGGGGTGCTCGCGACGGTCCACGCGTTCCCGTCCCGCCCCCTCGAGGAGAAGGAGCTCTGGCAGCTGTACCGCCGGGCGTACGGCGAGGAGCCGTTCGTCCGCCTCGTTCACGAGGGCGACGGCATCCACCGCGAGCCCGAGCCGAAGATCCTCGCGGGGACGAACTACTGCGACCTCGGGTTCGCCTCCGACCCCCACGCGGGCCGGACGGTGCTGATCGCCGCGCTCGACAACCTCGGCAAGGGCGCGGCGGGGAACGCGGTCCAGTGCCTCAACGTCCGGGCGGGCCGGCCCGAAACCACCGGGCTCGGCTTCCTCGGGCTCCACCCGATCTAGGGGGGATCCGGGATGACGATCGTGGTCAAGGTGGGGGGTGCGCCCGGGAACTCGAGCGGGCCCGTCGCCTCCGACCTCGCGGGACGGCCCGACTGCGTCCTCGTCCACGGCGGCTCGGCCGAGGTCGACCGGATCGGAACGGCGCTCGGCGCGCCGCCCGAGTACTTCACGAGCCCGAGCGGTGTCGTCTCCCGTCGGAGCGACCCCCGCCATCTCGAGGCGGTGGTGCTCGGGCTCGCGGGGAAGGTGCAGACGGACCTCGTCGCCTTGCTCGGCTCCCGGGGGATCCGAGCGATCGGCCTGTCGGGCGTGGACGGCCGCCTCCTGCTCGCGCAGCGGAAGACGGGCGTTCGGGCGCGCGTCGGCGACCGCGTGGTCCGCCTCGCCGACGACCTCGCCGGCACGATCGAGAGGGTTGACTCGACCCTCCTCACCTGGGTGCTCGGCGCGGGGTACCTCCCGGTCGTGGGCCCGCCGGCCGTGACGGCCGAGGGAGAGGTCGTGAACGTCGACGCCGACCAGGTAGCGGCCGCCGTGGCCTCCGCGCTATCGGCGACCGAGCTGGTCCTGCTCACCAACGTCCCGGGGCTGCTCCGCGACCCGAACGACCCCGCGACGCTGATCCCGCAGATCCCCGCCGGCGAGCTCGAGGCCGCCCTCCCGCTCGCCTCCGGGCGCATGCGCAAGAAGCTGTTCGCCGCCCGTGACGCGATCCGGGGCGGCGTCCGGCGCGTCGTGATCGCCTCGTCGTCCGTCGACGCTCCGATCCGGAGCGCGCTCGAGGGGCGAGGAACGGTGATCGCGTGAGCGACCCCGCCGGGGCCCCCTCCCGCGAGTTCGGCGAAGGTACGAGGGCCCGGCTCTCCCTGGTCCGAGGCGAAGGGGCTTCCCTGTACGACGCGGCGGGGCGGCGCTTCGTCGACCTCGGAGCGACGCACGGTGTCGGGAACCTCGGGGCCTCCCCGCCCCGGGTCGTCCGCGCGATCCAGGCCCAGGCGGCCCAACTGATCCACCTCGGAAGCGGCTACGCAAGCCCGGTCCGGACCGCGTTCGTCGACAAGCTGCTCGGCCTCCTCCCGCCGTCGTTCGGGCGGGTGTTCCTCTCGAACTCGGGGACGGAGGCCGTGGAGGCGGCGATCAAGATCGCCCGGAGCGCGACGGGCCGCCCGAAGATCGTCGCCGCCCGACGAGGGTTCCACGGGCGCACCCTCGGCGCCCTGAGCGCGACGTGGCGGCGTGAGCTCCGGACCCCGTTCGAGCCGCTCGTGCCGGAGTTCTCGCACGTCGGCTACAACGACCCGGACGATCTCGAGACAGAGGTTGACGAGCGCACCGCGCTCCTCCTCCTCGAACCGGTCCAGGGCGAAGGAGGGGTCCACGTCGCGACGCGGGAGTACCTCCGGGCCGCCCGGGCTGCGGCGGATCGGGTCGGGGCTCTCCTCGCCTTCGACGAGGTCCAGACCGGGATCGGCCGGACCGGCCGCCTGTTCGCGTTCCAGCACACCGAGGTCGTCCCGGATCTCCTCACGCTCGCGAAGTCCCTCGCGGGCGGGGTGCCGATCGGAGCGACCGTCACGACGCCCGAGGTCGAGGCCCGGTTCCAGGGGAGCCACCACTCGACGTTCGGCGGCAACCCCCTCGCCTGCGCCGCCGGGATCGCCGCGCTCGAGACGGTCGTGGAGGAGCACCTCGCCGAGCGGGCCGAGCGCCTGGGGGAGCTCGCCCTCGACCGGCTGCGTGGGATCCCGTCCGACCGGATCCGGGACGTCCGGGGGCTCGGGCTCCTCCTCGGGATCGAGCTTCGCGACCGGGTCGCCCCGCTCCTCGCCGCCCTCGAGGCGAAAGGGTTCCTCGCGATCTCGGCCGGCTCGACGGTGCTACGGCTCCTACCCCCGCTGGTCATCTCCGACGACGATTGGTCCGCCGGGCTCCGGGCGATCGAGGAGGCGATCGTTGGTGGATGACGCGGAGGTCCTCCTGCGTCTCGTCCGGCCGTACAGCCCGTTCGGACGAGAGGCGGGGGCGGTCCGTGCGTTCGTGCGCGTCGCTCGGAGCCTCGGCTACGCGGTCCGGGTCGACGCGGCGGGGAACGGCATCGCTCGACGGGGGAAGGGCCGGCCGTCGGTCCTGTACCTCGGGCACATCGACACCGTCGAGGGCCGACTGCCGGTCCGGCGGCGAGGGGGGCGCGTCCACGGTCGGGGGACGGTCGATGCCAAGGGGCCCCTCGCCGCCGCCCTCCTCGCCGGGTGCCGGGCGCCCCAGGACGGGGAGTTCGTCGTCGTGGCGGCGGTCGAGGAGGAGCTCGACAGCCGCGGAGCCCGGCATCTCCTCGGCCGGACCCCGCCCGACGCGGTGATCGCCGGGGAGCCGAGCGGCTGGGACGGCGTCACCGTCGGCTACAAGGGAGAGCTCCAGGTCGAGGCGACGTTCCGCGGCCCTCGTACCCACTTCGCCTCGGCAGAGCCGACCGCCGCGGACCGCGCGGTCGCGTGGATCGGGGCCGTTCGCCGGCTCGTCGACGGGCAGCCGGCCGCTTCGCCGTTCCGAACGCTCACCTCGAAGGTCGTGCGCTGGGACACCGAATCGGACGCCGGGGGCGAGGTCGCCCGGGTGACGGTGGACTTCCGTCTCCCGCCGGGCCGGTCCTCGCAGGCGCTCCTCGGGGCGATCCCGCGCGACGGCTCGCCCGCCTCGATCACGCCGAGGATCCGGATGGAGCCCCTCGAGGTCGACGCCTCGAACCCCGTCGTCCGCGCCCTGATCCGCGGGATCCGCGGGGCGGGGGGTCGTCCCACCGTCTGGCGAAAGACCGGGACCTCGGACCTCAACCTCGTCGTTCCGGCGTGGGGCGTCCCCGGGGCCGCCTACGGGCCCGGCGACGCGAAGCTCGACCACACCGACCGGGAGTCGATCGCGCTCGCCGATCTCCGCCGGTCGGTCGACGTGCTCGACGTCGCGCTCGGGGAGCTCCTCGGGCCCGAGTCTACTCTTCGACGATCGGCCGGCGGTGCTTGACGAACTCCCCGCGGTCGAGCTCGCGCATCGCCTCGACGAGCTCGTCGTTCCGGTTCATCACGATCGGGCCGTACCAGGCGACCGGCTCGTGGAGAGGTCGGCCGGTCACGAACAGGAACCTCCCGCCGGCGTCCCCTGCACGGAACCGGACCCGGGACCCCGGACCGAACAGCGCCGTCTCCCCGGGCGCGACGGGCGCGGGGTCGCCGCCGTCGAAGGACCCCGCTCCCTCGATCGCGTGGGCGAAGGCGGTCCGCCCGGGCCCCGCCGGAAGCTCGACGGTCGCGCCGGGGTCGACCCGGACATCGAGGTACGTGGGGTCGACCGGGATGCCCCGCACGGGCCCCTCGACGCCCCCGAACGTCCCGGCAACGACCTTCGCGCGCACGCCGTCTCCCGTCGAGACCTCGGGGATGTCGCGGCCGGTGAGCCCCCGGTACGCCGGGGCGCTCATCTTCTCGCGGGCGGGCAGGTTGACCCACAACTGGAAGCCGGCCATCGGACCGTCCGTCCTCTGGGGCATCTCCTGATGGATGATGCCGCTCCCCGAGTTCATCCACTGCACGTCGCCCGCGCCGATCACGCCCGAGTTGCCGAGCGTGTCGCCGTGCTCCACGCGGCCGTCGAGCACGTACGTCACCGTCTCAATCCCCCGATGGGGGTGCCACGGAAACCCGGCGAGATAGTCCTCGGGCCGGGAGGACCCGAAGCTGTCGAGCAGGAGGAACGGGTCGAACAGCGGGACCTCGCGGTTCGCGAACGTCCGCCGGAGACGGACGCCCGCCCCCTCGATCGTCGGGACGCCGGGAAACCGCTGCGAGATCGATCGGATCGGTTCGGGCACGGTCGTTACCTCAGGCCACCCAATTACCTAGGGTAACTTAAGTCCGCGCTGGTGGCCGGGCCACCTCGCTTGGGGGGCTGTCAGAACAGGCCGGCGTGCCGGAACGCGACCGCGAGGGCGAGGCCGAGCGCGAGACCCGACACCGGGCCCAACGACCAGCCCACGAGGATGTCCCGGACCGCCCCGCCGAAGACGGTCCGCTGACCCCGCGCGACCCCGGTCCCGAGCATCGCCCCCACCAGGACCTGGTTCATCGACGTGAAGAAGCCGAACGACGTGTACGCGAGGACGATCCCGGCCTGGGCGACCTGCGCTCCGATCGCCATCCTAGGGTCGAGCCGGACGATGCGGAAGGCGACCTTCTCAAGGAGGGGCCGCCCCCAACTCAGCACCCCGACAGCCAGCCCGGCGCCGCCGATCAGTGCGGCGGCCCCGAGGCCGAAGAGGCCGGTCATCACGAACGAGCCCGAGGCGTTCGCCACGTCGTTCGCCCCCATCGCGAACGACGCGGCGGTCCCGACGGCCGTCAGCCCCAGCATCGCCGGCCGAGCGAGGCGGGAGGAGTTCGCCCGGGGGGGCCACCCGCGGTCGGAGGCCCGCGTGATGGCATAGCCGAGGCCGAACGCCGCGACCGGGGCGATCGCCCACAGGGCGAGGAGCGTCTCGATCGTCGCCCAATCGACCCGGATCCCGGCCGCCAGCCCGGCGCCCACGGTCGAGAAGACGAAGATCTGGATCGTCGAGGTCGGGATCGTGACGAAATTGTACACGCTGGTGAGGACAAGGGCGGAAACGACGATCGCGAGCGCCAGACCGAGGGCGACATGGCTCGTGAGGAGGATCCCGTGCCCGACGGTCGTCTCCACCGCCCCGCTGGCGAGGGCGGCGCCGACGAGCGTCGCCGGCGCCATGATCGCGAGCGCCTGCCAGGGCCGAAGGGCGCCGGCGGCGTACGGCATTCCCATGCACGCCCCCGTGTAGTGGGCCCCCATGCTGAACGCGAACGCCACCGCGGCCGCGATCAGCAGGATCGCTAGCCACACGGTCCGCCGTCCTGCCGAGGGGCGTCCCCGGGACCCGGTACCGGGCTTCGAGGCGGGGGCCGGTGGCTCACGGAACGGGCTAGCGAGGGCGGCGAGATAACGGCGGGACCGGGCGGGGGCGTCCGCCGGTCAACCGCGGGACGGGCGGCCCCGGGGCTCCCCCCCGCGAGGGGGCAGGGCGTCGAGGAGCTTCTCGAGCAGGAGCTCGTGCTTCCGCTCGTCCGCCTCCATGCTGTCCCACAGGATCCTCATCACTCCGCCGAGGTCGGAGCCGAGGTCGATCTCGGTGGTCGCCTCCGCCTCGTGCTCGCGTTGGATCAGGTGGTCGACGTCCGCCCGGGTGATGCCGGTCGGCGCGCTCGAGACGACGCCTCGATCGAGGTAGCCTCCCAAGGATGCGACGATCTCCGCGTGGCGAAGGCTGTCCGACGCGATCTGCCGGAACAGCGCCCGTGTCAGCTCGTCCCGCGAGTGCTGCGCGAGGCGCATGCACTCGGCGACGGCGCTCTGCTCCCCCGCGATCCGGTTGCGGAGCCATCCCGGCAATCGTCGCCGGTGCTCCGGGCTCAGCCCGTCCCTCGTCGCCGGCCGAGACGGGGACCGGGGTCGATCGATCCGCTCCCCGAGCGCCACCGCGGCCTCGAGAACGGTCCGGTGGCCCGCCCCGCCGGCGGCCATCAGCTTCTCGGCGGCGCCGCGGGCGATCCGGCGCGCGTCCTCGTCCCCGAGGTACGTCGACAGGGTCGGTCCGAGTCGCTTCCCCGAGAGGTACTGGGACACCGACGACGGGACGATCCCGAGGAGGACGGCCGCTTTCCGCTCGGGAAGTCCGAACCCTTCGACGAGCTCGCGAGCGACGAGCGCCTGCATCACCTGGACGGAGACAACGGGCGAAGGAGAGGGACGAGGCATTCCCTCTCCCCGAGTGCGGCGGGTACATAGCGCCTCACAAATCTCGGGACGCCCGAGCGGGGGTGGCTCGGGGCCGGATGTGGGTCCCGAGGGTGCCGGGCCGCTCTCAGATCGCGTTGACTGCGAATCCGAGCACGAAGCCGATCATCACGCCGAGGTAGACGAGCTGGTTCCGTCGGATCGAGGCTTCCTTCGTTTCGAGCGGCCGGAACGCGACCCGGAGCATCGGGAGGATCACGTAGGCGATCGCCCCGATCGCCAGCGCATCGAAGATGACCAGGAAGAGATCGTTGCTCCAGAAGTACCCGATCGCCCCCCCGATCAGCGTGGGGAGGCCCCCCACGAGGAAGAGGCCGATCATCAGGGAGACCTGCCGGTTCGCCTTGGTCCCGAGGAACGGCGAGGCGATCGGGAATCCCTCCGTCACGTTCTGGAGGAAGAACCCAACGAAGACGACGGCCAGGATGCCGAGGGCGCCCGCCGTCCAGTTGACGCCGAAGACGAGTCCTTCGGTGAGGTTCTGGAGCCCGATCCCGAGCGCGATGATCAGCGCCGTGGTCCGGGGTCCGGTCTCCGGGACGGTCGCGGGGTCCGGGGTCCCCCCGGCCGACACGACCGCCCGCGAGAGACCCTTCGGGAGATTGTCGACGACGTAGAGACCGAGGAACGCCACGAGGAACGCGATGCCGAAGGCGACCGAGTAGTCCAGGTTCGCGACGTAGCCGCTCGGGTAGAGGATCGTGGAGACATCCGAGAAGACGTCCGCGAGCAGGAAGACGAGGATCCCGATCGCCGCCGCGTTCAGCCCGACCGCCCATCGGCCCTGGGCCCGCTTGTTGTAGACGATCGGGAGCGACAGGAAGATCGAGAG
>JASIEC010000155.1 GCA_030046135.1 Thermoplasmata archaeon
GGAGACGGCCGGTCCGGGTTCCAAGCCGCGCGCGCCCGCGGCGCGTCTTGGCGGGCGAGTCGGACGATCGCGCGGCCCCCGTCGCTCCGGACGAGGCGGAACGCGAGCTCGGCTTCGCCGGCCGCGCGGGCGGCCGCCCCGAGGCGGGCGACCCACGCGGAAGGGGAGAGGGGGGGAACGGGTTCGCCCGCCAGCTCAACGCCGAGGTAGCGGACGCGGGGCCGCGGGGGCCTACCGGACGAGGTCGATGACTTCCTCGGACTCACCGGTCGCGTAGCCCCCCTTCTGGCCGAGGAGGCTCGTCGCCCGGACGCCGGTGATGATCAAGAGCACCTTGATCGTGTTCTCCATCTCGGGCGAGTTCTCGACGCTGCAGCCCCAGATGATCCGCGCGCGCTTCGAGATCTTCCCGCCGACGAGCGCCGCGGCCTTCTCGGCCTCGCTGACGGTCATCGTCGGACCCCCGATCACGCGGACGAGGGCGCCCGTCGCGTCCTTGAGCTCGACCGAGCCGAGCAGGGGCGACGTGAGAGCCTCCGTGACCGCCTCGGTGACCCGATCGGTCGCGCTCTCGCTCTCCCCGAGGCCGATCAGCGCGACCCCGCCGTCCTTCATCACCGTCAGGATGTCGGCGTAGTCCAGGTTGACGAGGCCGGGCCTCGTCACGATCTCGGTGATCCCCTTGATCGCGGTCATGAGCACCGCGTCGGCGAGCTTGAACGCGGAGTCGAGGGGCATCCGCGGGACGAGCTCGAGGAGCTTGTCGTTCTGGATGACGATCGTCGTGTCGCAGACCCGCCGGAGGCGCTCGAGGCCGTCCCGGGCCTGCTCCATCCGGGCGACGCCCTCGCCGGCGAACGGAAGGGTGACGACGCCCATCGTGAGCGCCCCCGCTTCCTTCGCCAGGCGGGCGACGAGGTGGGCGGAGCCGGTGCCGGTGCCGCCTCCCATCCCGGCGGTGATGAAGACGATGTGGGCTCCGTTCAGAAACTGACGGAGCTCCTCCTCGTTCTCCCGCGCGGCTTCCTCGCCGATCTCCGGGCGCGCCCCCGCGCCGAGGCCCTTCGTCGCGCGGCGGCCGATGAGGATCTTCCGGGGCGCGTGGATCGTCAGGAGGTGCTTCGCGTCCGTGTTGATGGCGCACATCTCCGCCCCCTGGATCCCCTCCTCGACGCAGCGGTTGATCGTGTTCGATCCGCCCCCGCCGCAGCCGACGATCCGGATGTTGACCTTCAGAGCCTCCGCGAGCTTCGCGAGCTCCGCATCGTCCGCGCTTCCGTACGCGGGCGCCGCGGGCCGCTGGTCTCCCTGGACCAAGCTCTGGTTCTCCTGGTGCTTCGCGATCGCTTCCTGAATGATTGACTTCATGCCCGTTCCCCGTTCCTGTTTGTCAGACGAGCGTCATACGCTCTGCTCCGAGAGTTCGGAAGTTGATAGATAAACATTTGTGTAGAGGGGAACGGTTCGCTGTCGAGGAGCGTCACAGCCGCTTTACCCGCGGCGCCTCTAGGACCCGACCGTGGGGCGAGCTCCGCCCGGCGAGCTCATCGACCGGATGATCGTCCGCCTCGGGGATTGGCGCGGCGAGCGGATCGGCCAGATCCGCCGGCTGATGCGGGAGGCCGAGCCCGAGATCGTCGAGGAGTGGAAGTGGATGGGCACGCCGACGTGGTCCCGCGACGGCCTCGTCGCGATCGCGAACCCGCACGCGGGGAAGGTGAAGGTCACGTTCGCGCACGGGGCCCATCTGCCCGATCCCCGGCGTCTGTTCAACGCCGGCTTGGGGGGGAGCGAGTGGCGGGCCGTGGATATCCTCGAGACCGATGCGGTCGACGAGGCGGCCCTCAAAGACCTCATCCGGGCCGCCGTGAACTTCAATCGCTCCCGGCTCGGCGGCACGGGGCGCCCGTCGCGCCGATCGAAGGTCGCCCGGCGTCCGGGCTCCCGGACCGCCCCGCGAACGTCGGGCTCCCCCCGCTGACACCGGACCTCGGCGACCGCGGGCGGGCCCCCGCTCTTACCGTACCGCGGCGAGGACCCGAAACGCCCCGGCCCGCCAGAGCACCTCGGTCCGGGCGAATCCCGCGTCGAGGAGCGCGTGCTCGTGAAGCTCGAGCGAGGCGACGGCTCTCGGGCCCGGCTCCCTCGTCGGAGGGATCCGCCCGGGCAATCGCTCCTGTCGGTCGCGGAACGCGGCGCGGAGCGTGGGGTCGCTCGACAGCGTGACCCACCACGCTTCCCAGGAGCGCTGGAACTCCGGAAGACCCCCGCCCCGTCGGGCGGCTCCCTCGGGACGGCCCGTCGTCGGGGGCGGACCGACGGCCCGGTCCGCGGGCCGTCGGGACGGCAGGAAGTCTCCGTCGATCACGAGCCCACCCGGGCGGAGAATCCGGCCGAGCTCCCGGTAGAGTCGGCGGAGCGTGTCGGCTTCGAGCCAGTGCAGCGTGAGCGACGAGACGGCGACGTCGAACCGTCCGGGGGGGAGCGCGGACGGCCACGTCGCCTCTCGGAGGTCGGCGAGGATCCAGGCGGTCCTCCGACGGAATCGGCGCAGGGCCCTCTCGCCGACCTCGAGCAGCACCGGATCGGTGTCCACCGCGACGACGCGGCACCTCGGAAAACGTCGAAGCATCCGGGCGACGAGCGAGCCGGGACCGCTCCCCAGCTCGAGCGCGCGGAACGGGCTCCGGACCCGCTCGCCGATCGCTCGGAGGATCGCCTCGGTCCGGTCTCTCCGGGTCGGGTCGATCGAGCGGGAGAACATCGGGTCCCAGCTCTCGAGGACCTCCTCGTAGGCGAGGGGAACGGGCGTTCCCTCGGACGATGGACGCGACGCCGGCGTCCGGCCGGTCGGGGGGGACCGTCTCATCTCCCGGCGTCCCTCCCGAGGGCGGCGTCGGGATCGTGGATCAGGGAGCCGAGCCCCCCGGGGAGGGAACCGCCCGGGGGGCCGACGGTCGACCGAGGAGCCAGAGGAGGAGTCCCATCGCGCCGAGCGCCCCGGCGACGAGCGCCCAGTACCATCCGGCGCTGGCCCAGAACGAGAACGAGTAGAGCGGCCCCTGGCCGCTCCCCCAGAACGCCGAGCACGGGGTCGTGCCCCCGAACGAGCAGCCCCCGGATCCGGTCGCTCGGCGATACGCCCACGGCTGGAGCAACGGGGCGAGGACCGCGGCCGCGACCAGGAGAACCGTCCCCGCGATCGCCACGCCGCCGATCGTCCCCCCCGCCGTCGACCGCACCCTCCCGAGGGAGAACGCCGCCCCGACGATCCCCGCCACGACCGCGAGGATCCCTCCGACGACGAGCAGGGCAAAGACGGCCTCGTAGACTCCGCCGACCGGTCCGAGGCCGTGCGCCGCGTAGCCGACCCAGCGCGAACCCACCGTGCTGGTGTAGAACGAGCTGCCGGGCCAGAAGGTCGTCGTGACCCCTCCGCCCGTCCAGGTCCACCACGCGAGGCGGCTCGAGACGAAGGCAAGGGCCCCGGCCACGATGAGAAGGACCGACGCGGCGAGGCGGAGGCGGGAGACGTCGCGCGAGGGAGCCGACGGGGTCGGGGTCGCAGAAGGGTTCGGAGCGGCCGGCGCCACGGGGTCCCCGCTCGCCTCGTGGGAAGCGTCCTATTTGGACGTTCCGGCGGGTGTCGGACCCGCGATCCTTCGGGGGAGCTTCGACCGCGATCCCGGCCGGACGGATCGAGGGTCGCTCGACCCCGCGCTCCGATCAGGCGGCCGGCCGGGCCCGCGTCGCGGGGAGAGGGAACCCGTCCAGGAACCCCCACCACGCATCGATCGACCGGCGGGCGGCGAGCAGCCCCGAGGCCCGGGCGGCCGGCGAGAGATCGAGCTCGCGCCGGAGGATCTTACGTTCGGCGCCGGAGTGCTCGACATCGGCGCCGGTGTGGACCCGGAAGAACTCGTGGGTCTTCGGGTCGCGGAGTCCGTAGTGCTCCCGGAGGCCCCGCGACTTCTCGGCCGCGATCTCGGGGAAGATCGACTCGTAGGCGTAGAGCGAGGCGAGCGCCTCGGCCGGGCTCCGCTCGGTGAGGCGGGAGTACGTCCCGAGGAGCCGGCGCGTCGACGGGAACGCGGGGGCCCGGCGAGCGTCCCGGCGCGACAGCCCGATCCCTTCGGCGAAGTCGAGCCAGAGCTCCGGGTGCGTCGGGCTCCGCCCCTCCTCGTCGACGAGGTTGTCGAGCAGGGATCGACGGTCCTCCGAGCGCTCCAGCCGGGCGTACGCCGCCGCGACGTAGCGCGGGAAGTTCGATTCGAACTGGTAGTACTGTCCCGCGTACGAGCGGAGCGTCGCGAGCGGGAGCTCCCCTCGGGACCACGCGGTGTAGAACGGGTGCTTCAAAAGATGGCGGGCCGAAAGGAGCGCGTCGATCTCCTCGAGCGGTCGGGGCATGTCGGGAGGACGGTCCGGGCGGCTTCTAAGCTTTCGCTCCGCCGCCCCGTCGGGCCCCGCCGGGAGCCTCGCCACGGGCCGGCGCGCCGCAGGTTTATCTCGGACGAGCCGGTCGGACCCCCGTGGAGGCCTACTTCTCGTCGCTCGACGCCGAGGTCGACCGGGCGTACCGGGCGGCCGATGCCGCGCGGCGGGAGGGCCTCGACCCCGAGGATCGCCCCGAGATCCCTCGCGCCCACGACATGGCGACGCGCGTCGAGAAGCTGCTCGGGGTCGAGGGGATCTCGACCGAGATCCGGACTCTCGCGGCGTCCCTGCCGCGCGAGGAGGTGGCGGTCACCATCGCCCGGAGGATCGCGGGCGATGCCGCGCGCGGGGGCTCCGTGGCGGAGCGTGTCGAGCTGTCGCTCCGGGTCGGGCTTGCGATCCTCACCGAGGGGATCCTGGTGGCCCCGCTCGAGGGCCTCGCCGAGGTCCACCTGAAGGACGATCGGGCGGGCCCTCCGTACGTCGAGCTGTACTACGCGGGGCCGATCCGCGCGGCCGGTGGGACCGCCCAGGCGCTCAGCGTTCTCCTCGCCGACATCGTCCGCCGGGACCTCGGCCTCGGCGAGTTCCGGGCGACGCGCGAGGAGGTCGGCCGGTACCAGGAGGAGATTCCGCTGTACAAGTACCACCAGCACCTCCAGTACGTCCCCTCGGCGGAGGAGATCGCCGAGGTCGTGGGCCACGTCCCCGTGGCGATCTCGGGCGAGGCGACCGAGGGCGGGGCCGAGGTCAGCGCGTTCCGCAACCTCCCGCGGGTCCCGACGAACGGCATCCGGGGCGGCGCGTGCCTGGTCATCGCCGAGGGGCTCTGCCAGAAGGCTCCGAAGCTCCGCCGCGTCGCCGAGAAGCTCGGCCTCGGCGGCTGGGAGTTCCTCGCCGGGCTCGGGCACTCCGCCACCGAGGAGGACGATCCCCGGCTCCCGAAGTACCTCCGCGAGGCGGTCGGGGGGCGACCGGTCCTGGCGCACCCCCGTCGGCCGGGAGGGTTCCGCCTCGTGTACGGGCGGGCGCGCACCTCGGGACTCGCCGCCTGCGCGGTGAACCCGGCGACGATGGTCGTTCTCCAGCACTTCGTCGCGATCGGGACGCAGGTGAAGCTCGAGTACCCGGGCAAGGCGGCGGCGATGGGGATCTGCGACACGGTGGAAGGTCCGATCGTGGAGCTCGACGACGGCACCGTGACCGCGGTCCACGAGGTCGCGAGGGCCGAAGAGCTCCTCCCCCGGATCCGCCGGATCGTCGATCTCGGGGAGATGCTCGTCGGCTTCGGTGAGTTCCTCGAGAACAACCGGCCGCTCGACCCGGGGGCGTACTCCCTCCCCTGGCACGTGGAGGAGCTCCGGGCCGCGGGCCTGGACCCCGAGGCGGCCGCGAGCGTGACCTTCGGGGAGGCGCTCGAGGTCTCCCGCGCGCGGGGCGTCCCCCTGCATCCTCGATGGGGCCTCTTCTGGCACGACCTCGCCCCCGAGGAGGTCCGCGCCTTGGCCGAGCTCGTCGAGCGGAGCGGGCGCTGGACGGCCGGGGCGCTCGAGCTCCCCTCGGACCCGCTCTGGCGGGAGCTGCTCGTCCGGCTCGGGTTCCTCTTCCGTCCGCTCGAGGGGGGCCGGATCCGCGGCGAGCCCGACCCGAGCGAGGCGCTCGTCGCGGGATGCGGCCTCGACGCCGTCGACGGCTCGCTCCTCCGCCGGGTCGCCCTCGACCCCGTCGACCCTGAACCGCTCGCCTACGTGAGCCGGCTCAGCGGGGTCCCCGTTCGCGCCCGGGCCCCGTCGCGGATCGGAGGACGCGTCGGGCGTCCGGAGAAGGCGTACCACCGGACGATGGAGCCGAACGTGCACGCCCTCTTCCCGGTCGGCGAGCAGGGCGGTCCGGGGCGCTCCGTGCCGGAGGCGGCCCGCCGGACGATCGGCGGGGGCGTCCGCGTCGAGCTCGGCGTCCGGCGGTGCCCGTCGTGCGAGAAGGTCTCCGTCTGGACGCGGTGCGCCTGCGGAACCCCCACCCGGCCGACGGGCGACGTCCTCCCGCAGGTCCTCCCGGTCGCCGCCCTCTGGAGCGAGACGATCTCGCGCCTCGGCTTGTCGAGCGTCCCGACGGTGAAGGGGGTGAAGGGCCTGCTCTCCCCGGGAAAGGTCCCCGAGCGCCTCGAGAAGGGGATCCTTCGCGCCGTCCACCGGATCTCGGTCTACCAGGACGGGACGGCGCGGTTCGATCTCACGAACCTGCCGCTCACCCACTTCCGCCCGAGCGAGATCGGCACCGACCTCGCCGCCCTCGCGCGGCTCGGCTACCGGGCGGATTGGACGGGGGCCCCGCTCGCGGACCCCGAGCAGCTGGTCGAGCTCGCCCCGCAGGACCTCGTCGTCTCGCGCTCGTGCGGGGTGTACCTCGCCCGCCTCGCCCAGTTCGTCGACGACGAGCTGGTGCGGCTCTACGGCCTCTCCCCGTTCTACCGGGCCTCCCGCCCCGAGGACCTCGTGGGATCGCTCGTCGTCGCCCTCGCTCCTCACACCTCGGGGGGGGTCGCGGGCCGGCTCGTGGGATTCACCGACGCCGAGGCGTGCTTCGCCCATCCCGTCTTCCACGCGGCGAAGCGCCGCAACTGCGACGGCGACGAGGACTCGGTGACGCTCCTCCTCGATGCGCTGCTCAACTTCTCGCGGGCGTACCTGCCCGAGAGCCGCGGGGCGCTCATGGACAAGCCGCTCGTCCTCACGACGCGGCTCGAGGCGACCGAGGTCGACAAGGAGGCGCACCACCTCGACGTGGGCGCCCGCTACCCGCTCGCGCTCTACCGGGGGGCGCTCGAGCGGAAGGACCCGAAGGAGCTCGAGCCTCTCGTCGACTCGGTCGGCCACCGCCTCGGGTCCGCGCGGGCCCTCTCGGGGTACGGGTTCACGCACGACACGCGACGGATCGCCGGAGGACCGGTCCGCTCCGCGTACCGGGACGGCCGGACGATGGCCGACCTCGTGGAGCGATCGGTCCTCCTCGCGACGCAGATCCGGGCCGTCGACGTCGCCGAGGCGGTCGCGCTCGTCCTGAACGCGCACTTCCTGCCCGACGTGATGGGGAACCTCAAGAGCTACGCGACGCAGAAGTTCCGGTGCCGCTCGTGCGGGGCGGCGTACCGACGCCCGCCGCTCTCGGCCCGGTGCACCGCCGTCCGCGCCGGCGGGAAACCGTGCGACGGCGAGCTCCTCTCCACCGTCTACGAAGCGTCAGTCCGCAAGTACCTCCCGCTCGCCCAGCGTCTCGGGACGATGGAGGGGATCTCTCCGTACGTCCGCCAGCGGATCCAGGTCCTCTCCGACTCGATCGCGACCCTCTTCCCGACGTCGGCGTCGCAGACGACGCTCGACGCGTACGCCGGGGGACCGGCGCGCGGGGGCGACGAGCCCCCGGCGTCCCGCTAGGCCGGCCGGCGGCCGCACAACGCCCAAATACGCATCCCCCCTCGACACCGCGTCGGGCTTGTGGGGTAGTCTGGCTATCCTGTTGGCCTTCGAAGCCAACGACCTGGGTTCGAAATCGCGGCCAGGGCCGCGACGGAACTCCCAGCAAGCCCGGCCCGGGCCGGGCGCCTAGCGGAAGTACCCCGGCGACGGGGTCGGCTCGCTGCGCTTCTCCTCTTCGGGCTTCGCCGCCTCGAGGATGTCGACGGCGAGGAGCGCCGGGATCGGGACCAGACGGATCCGGCCCTTCTCCTCCGCCGGCGGTCCGTCGAGCTCGATCGCGAGCGCGTTGTCCCCGGCGATCGACACGAGGCCCCGGAACGTCCCGGTCGACTCGATCGCCTCGTCCCCCGGCCCCGCGGAGCGGATCCGGACCCGGGAGCCCGGCGTGAGGGCGATCGCCGCCCGCTTCGCGGAGGCGCCGGCGGGGCTCATCGGGGGCCTCGCGCGCGGACCGGCGTCCGGACGGTGGGGATCACGGGGACGGAGGGGACCGCGGCCGGGATCGGTCCCCCGCGCTCGATGAGGGTCTGCAAATGGTTCACGGTCTCCCGGTAGCGACGCAGCGCGTTCTGGGCGTTCGCCTCGGTGAAGTCCCAGGCTCGGGCGAGATTCCCGTACCGGAGCCGGTAGCCCTTGCGCCCCTTGCCGTCGGTGGAACCCCCGACCTCCTCCAGCAGATCGAGCACTTTGAGCTTGTTGAGGTGCCGGTACACCGTCGGCTTCGACGTGCGGAGGACCGCGACGAGCTCCTCGGCGTACCAGGGCCGCGACGGGTCGCGGAGGAGGCAGTCCCGCACGAGTCGGTAGGCCAGGCTCTGGGCCACCGACCCCTCGGAGCCGCGACCGTCCTCGCCCTCGGGAAGGTAGCCGACCATCCGGAGGAACTCCCGAAGGACCTCCTCAAGATCGGCGATCGGGGTGAGCGGGGTGCTGTACCGAAGCGCAAGTTCGAAGGGCATCCGGACCCGGGGACCAGAGCCTTCGCGGGATAAATAATCGGGCGAGACGGCTGGGGGGCACGGGGAGACGATAAGCCCTGAGCCCTCCCGAACGTGGGCTATGGCGCCGTTCGTCCTCGTCACGCCCGAGACCGTCGAGGAGGCGATCCGAGAGCTCGCCCGGGACGCGCGGACCCCGACGGCGGTGCTGGCCGGGGGGACCGATCTCCTGCTCGACCTCGACGAAGGACGACTCGAGGCCGATCGGGTCGTCTCGCTGCGCCGGCTCCCCTGGAGGACGCTCTCCTGGGACGGCTCCGTCCTCACGATCGGGAGCACCCTTCCTCTCCGCGCCCTCGAGGCCGATCCGTCCCTCGCGCTCCGGCACCCCGCGCTGCTCGACGCGGTCCGGGCGGTGGGAGGGGTCGCGCTCCGGCACCGGGCGACCGTGGGCGGGAACCTCGGTCGCTCTGCCCCCGCCTCCGATCTCGTCCCGGTCCTCCTCGTGCTCGACGCCGAGGTCGAGGTCGTCGGCCCGTCCGGGCTGCGCTCGGTCGAGGTCGACCGGTTCGTGCGCGCCTCGCGCGAGACGGCCCTCGCGCGGGCCGAGCTGATCCGGTCCGTCCGATTCCCCGAGCCGCGGCCGTCGGCGTACCTCTGGCAACGGGTCCGGCCGGCGAACGACATTTCGCAGCTGTCGGTCGCGGTCGCCTTCTCGCCGTCCGACCGTCGCTGGCGGATCGCCCTCGGCGGCGTCCCCCCGCGGCCGCTGCTGGTCCCCGAGGCCGCCGCGGCGCTGGGCGGCCCGGTCCCCGAAGAGATCGAGGTCCGGGAGGCGGCGGCGGTGATGGCAGCCCATCGCTCCCTCGTGCGTGACCGCCGGGCCTCCGACGAATATCGCCGCAAGCTGGTCGGGGTCCTCCTCGCGCGGGCGGTCCGGGCCGCGACCAGGATCGGGGGACCGCCGCGATGAGCGAGGGCCGGCCCGTGCATCTCACGGTGAACGGCACGGCCACGTCGATGGACGAGCTCCCGGACGACGAGCTCCTGCTCGACACCCTTCGCTGGCGCCTCGGCCTCAAGGGGACGAAGGAGGGGTGCCGGACCGGGGACTGCGGGGCCTGCACGGTGCTCGTCGACGGCGAGACAACGCTCAGTTGCCTCACGCTCGCCCGGGAGGTCGAAGGGACCTCGATCACGACGGTCGAGGCGGTCGCGCGCGACCCGGTCGGGGGAGCGGTCGTCGCCGCGTTCGCGGAGAGCGGGGCGCTGCAGTGCGGCTACTGCACGCCCGGGTTCGTGATGGCGCTCACCGGTCTCCTCAAGGAGGGCGGCCGCGAGACCCCGCTCCCCCGCCTCCTCGCCGAGCTCGGGGGGAACCTCTGCCGATGCACGGGCTACGCCGCGATCGCGCGCGCGGTCGAGCTCGCCCGGGCGAGGGCCCCGTGATCCGCTCGCCGAGGCCGGACGCGGCGGCGAAGCTCGCGGGGGCCGCCGCGTTCGGCATGGACCTCGACTCTCCCGGGATGAGGTTCGGAGCCCTCGTCCTCTCTCCGGTCCCCCGCGGCCGGATCCGAAGCATCGATCTCTCGGCGGCCCGCGCGCTCCCCGGCGTCGTCGCGATCGGGGCGGCGGACGTGGACCGCCTGGTCGACGGCGCCCGGGGGGACGCCGAGCGGCCCCCGTTCCCGCGCGACCTCGTGGGGTACGCCGGGCAGCCGCTCGCCGCCGTCTCGGCTCCCACCCTCGCCGCGGCGAGGGCCGCCGCTCGGAGCGTCCGGGTCGACGTCGAGCCGCTCCCTGCGACGACGGACCTGGAGGCTCTCTTCCCCGAGTGGCCGGCGACATCGGCGGCGGGGTCGCCCCACGTCGCCGCCCACGTCCTCGCGCGCAAGGGGGACGTCGAACGGGCGTTCCGGGACGCGGAGACGGTCGTGCGGGAGACGTACCGCACCGCGGGGGTCCACCAGGTCGCCCTGGAGCCCCACGCCTGCGTCGCCGAGGTCCGCGACGGGACGTGGACCGTCCGCACGTCGACGCAGAGCCCGTTCGGGGTTCGCGAGGATGTCGCGTCGATCCTCGGGATCCCCGAGGCGTCGATCGTCGTCGAGGGGACCTGGGTCGGCGGCGGCTTCGGGGGGAAGGGGGCGTCGCTCCTCGAGCCGTTCGCGTTGCT
>JASIEC010000156.1 GCA_030046135.1 Thermoplasmata archaeon
ATCCAGGGCGGCGTGCTCGCGGGCGAGGTGAAGGACGTCCTCCTCCTCGACGTGACGCCGCTCTCGCTCGGGGTCGAGACCCTGGGCGGCGTCTTCACGCACCTGATCGACCGCAACACGACGATCCCGACCCGCAAGAGCCAGATCTTCACGACCGCCGCGGACAGCCAGTCGACGGTCGAGATCAAGGTCGCCCAGGGGGAGCGCCCGATCGCGGCCGACAACGTGGCGCTCGGCAGCTTCCTCCTCACCGGGATCCCTCCCGCGCCGCGGGGGGTCCCGCAGGTCGAGGTGAGCTTCGACATCGACGCGAACGGGATCCTCAACGTCTCGGCGAAGGACCTCGCGTCGGGGCGCAAGCAGGGGATCACGATCACCGCCTCCAACAAGCTCTCGAAGGACGACGTCGCGAAGATGGTGCGGCAGGCGGAGGAGCTCGCCGAGCAGGACCGCGCCCGCGCCGACCTCATCCAGGCGAGGAACCAGGCCGAGTCGCTCGCGTACGAGGCCGACCGTCTGCTCTCCGAGCAGAAGGAGAAGCTCCCCGGGCCCGAGGCCGACGAGCTCCGCGCCAAGCTCGGGGAGCTCCGCACGACGATCGGCCGGAAGGAGGCGACGCTCGCCGAGGTCCGCGCGAAGACGGACGATCTCACGCGCGCCCTCCACGCGGTGGCCCAGAAGCTCTACCAGGCCGGCGCCCCCGGCGCGGGCGCCCCGCCGCCCGGCGCTCCCGGGGAGGGGGCCCCCGCGGCCGACGAGAGCGGCCCGAGCGGGCCCGTCGACGCCGACTTCAAGGTCGTCGACGACGGGAGCTCGGGGGCCCAGGGAAAGTCGTAGGCGGCTACCGGCCGGAGAGCGGCCGGGGCCACGTCCGGCCCTTCGGGGGGCCGACGTACTCAACGTCGGGCCGGATCAGCTTGTTCGCCCCGGCCTGCTCGATCGCGTGTGCCGTCCAGCCGACGGTCCGCGCCACCGCGAACGTCGGCGTGAACAGCTCGGGCGGGAGCCCGATCGCCTCGAGAACGACCGCGCTGTAGAACTCGACGTTGGCATAGAGGCGGGCTCCGGGGTGCGCCCGCCGTAGCGCCTCCAAGCCGGCCCGTTCGACCGCCTCCGCGAGCGCGAGCCGCCGGGGGTCGGCGACCTCCCGGGCGATCGAGTGGAGGAGGACCGCCCGCGGGTCCTCGGTCTTGTACGCCCGATGACCGAAGCCGTAGAGGACCTCGCGACGGGCGAGCCGCTCCCCGATCCAGCGGGCGGCGTCCTCGGGGTGTCCGATCCCGTCGAGCATCTCGGAGACGCGGCTCGGCGCCCCGCCGTGGAGCGGGCCCTTGAGCGTGCCGAGCGCGGCCGTCGCGGCGCTGACGAGATCGGTCTCGGTCGAGATCGCGACCCGCAGCGCGAACGTCGAGGCGTTCATCCCGTGGTCCGCGAGCAGCACGAGGTAGGACTCGAGGGCCCGCACGTGGCGGTCGGGCGCGGCCTCGCCCCGGAGCATGCGGAGGTAGTTCGCGGCGTGCGAGAGCCCGGGGGCCGGCGGCACGGGCGCGGTGCCGCGGGCCCGCCGGACGTGGCGCGCCAGGAGGATCGGGAGGCGCGCGATCAGCCGGTACCCTTGGGCCCGGTCCGGAGGATAGGCGTACGTGCCGTCCCCGAGAAGGGAGAGGAGCGTGCGAAGCGCGTCGAGCGGAGGGAGGGTCGACGGGAGGGCGTCGGCCGCCGCGAGGAGGGGGGCGGGGATCTCGCGCGAGGCCCCGAGCGCGGCGGTGACCTCCCGCGAGGGGTCCTCGGTGGGGGGGTCCCCCGTCAGGAGGAGAGCGACCGCGGACTCGTACGGGAGCCCCGGGACGAGCGTTCGAACATCGAAGCCGCGGTAGACCAGCTCCCCGGTCTCCCCTCCCACCCACGAGATCGAGGACCGGCCGATCTCGATCCCCTCGAGCGTGGGCGAGAGGATCGGCGGGCCCGCCACGGGCCGCGCGAAGCGCCGGGGCGGATAGCCTCCGCGCCGCCTCCCGGCAAAGCCTAAAGGCGGAGGGCCCGGTCGAGCCGCCGATGCCGGACGGTCCCGCTCAGATCCTCGAGCGTCTCGTCGACCAGCGGGTCACGCTCGTCCTCAAGGACACGCGGGAGCTCTCGGGGAAGCTCCTCGGCTCCGACGAGCACATGAACGTCGTGCTCGACGAGGCGAGCGAGCGCTCCGCCGAGACGACCCGGCACCTGGGACGGGTCGTCCTGCGCGGCTCGAACGTGGTCAGCGTCTTCGCGGCCCACGGACCGCCCGGGACCTCGCGCTGATCGTGGCCCGGACCCCCGCCCGCCCGGAACCCAGCCGGCCCCGCCCGCGCGGCGAGGTCCTCGCGGTCCTGCGGCTCCTCGCCGAGGCGGGGGCCGACCGCGTCCCCGTCGTCTGGACCTCCCGGGAGCTCGGGACCCGGATCGGGGTGAGCCAGCAGGCGGCCGACCGCTACCTCGTGGACCTCGAGCGGCGCGGCCTCGTCGTCCGCACCCTCGCCGCGCGCCGCCAGCGCCTGCAGCTCACTCCGGCGGCGCTCGAGCTCCTCCGGGCCGAGTACCACGGCTACCGTCGGATCTTCGAGGGGCCCGCGCGCATCACGTTCTCCGGGGAGGTCTCCTCCGGGCTCGGCGAGGGCCGCTACTATCTCAGTCAGCCCGGCTACGTGGTCCAGTTCACGGAGCGCCTCGGCTACGCTCCGTTCCCCGGGACGCTCAACGTCCGGCTCGCCGGCCCGGAGCTCCGCCGGCTCGAGGTGATCGCGGGCTGGCGAGGCCTGCGCATCGACGGGTTCCAGGCGACCGGCCGGACGTTCGGCGGGGCGACGTGCTACCCCGCGCACCTCAACGGCCGGGCCTGCCACCTCATCCGGCCCGACCGGTCCCACTATCGGGACGTCGTCGAGTTCATCGCCCGGGAGAGCCTGCGGGAGCTCCTCGGCGTGAAGGACGGCGCTCGCGTCGAGGTCGTCGTGGAGGAGACGTGACGTCCGAGTCGGTCGCGCGAACCGTGGCCCGGGACCGGCGGCCCGGCGAGGGGGGCCCCGCGTCGGCCCGACGGTACGTGAACCTCTGGACGGAGGCCGAGGCGCTCGGCCCCGAGCGCGTGAGCGCGTTCGTCCTCATCCTGCGCACCCGGGGATGCTACTGGGCGGACCTCAAGGGGTGCTCGATGTGCGGCTACGCGAAGGACACGCTCGGCCGCTCCGCGACGCCCGAGGAACTCGCCGAGCAGCTCGCGCGGGCGGTCGATCGCTACCGGGGCGAGCCGTACGTGAAGCTGTACACTTCGGGGAGCTTCCTGGACGACCGCGAGGTCGACCCGGCGAGCCGCGAGGCGATCGTGGCGGCGTTCTCGGGACGCGCGCGGCGGCTCCTCGTCGAGACGCTCCCCGAGTTCGCCACCCCCGAGAGGCTCGAGCCCCTCCGCCGCGCGTTCGCCGGGGAGCTGGAGATCGCGCTCGGCCTCGAGTCGACGGACCCGGGCGTCCTCGCCCGCCTCGTCCACAAGAACGCCCCGCCGTCGGAGTACCTCGCCGCGGCGGACCGGATCCGCGCGAGGGGCCTGCGGGCGAAGGCGTACCTCCTGCTGAAACCGCCGTATCTCACCGAGGCGGAGGCGGCCGACGACGTGGTCCGGTCGGTGGAGGTCGCCGCGCCGCACTTCGATGCCCTCTCGATCAACCCGGTCCACATCCAGAACGGCACGGTCGTCGAGTGGCTCTACCACCGGCGACGGTACCGGCCCCCGTGGCTCTGGTCGCTCGTCGACGCGCTCGCGCGGGGGGCGACGCTCCGCGGCGACGCCCGGCTGGTGTCGTTCCCCACGGCGGGCGGACTCCCCCGGGGCCCCCACAACTGCGGGCGCTGCGACCGGGACGTCCTGCGGGCGATCGAGACGGCGTCGCTCGACCAGGCGTTCGACGGGCTCGAGGGGCTCGACTGCGGGTGCCGCGCCGAGTGGGAGACGACCCGGCGCCTCGAGCCTCTCGGGGTCGAGGCGTGACGGCGCTCGAGCCGAGGCTGCCCGAGCACGCCGTCGAGACGATCGCGCAGTTCCTCCGCGCGCACGCGCTCGCGCCGGGGCTCGACGGGGTGGTCCTCGGGATGTCGGGCGGCGTCGACAGCGCCCTCGTCGCCCGGCTCGCCCGGGACGCGCTCGGCGCCCCGCACGTCCTCGGGGTCCTGCTCCCGAACGCGGGGGCGTCCGCGGCCCGGGTCGACGAGACGGTCGCCTACGCCCGGAGCCTCGGGATCGAGTCGGTGACGGTCCCGATCGAGCCGATCGAGCGCGCCTTCCGCGACGCCCTCCCCCGCGTGGACGACCGCGTCGCGCTCGGCAACACGACGGCGAGGATCCGCATGATCGTCCTCTACACCCTCGCCCGCGCTCGACGACGCCTGGTCGCCGGAACGGGGAACAAGTCGGAGCTCCTGCTCGGCTACTTCACGAAGTACGGGGACGGCGGAGTCGACCTCCTGCCCATCGGGGACCTCTACAAGACCGAGGTCCGGGCGCTCGCGGAGCGGCTCGAGCTGCCCGCGGCGATCCGCTCGCGGGCCCCGTCCGCCGAGCTCTGGGACGGCCAGACGGACGAGGGGGAGCTCGGCGTCCGCTACGCGGACGCGGACCGCGTGCTCCGGGGCCTCGAGGAGCTGCGCCGCGAGGAGGAGATCGTCGCCGCGACGGGGATCCCTCGGGAGATCGTCGACCGGGTCGCTCGGCGGGTCGAGCTCCATCGCCACAAGCGACGCGCTCCCCCGGTCGCGAAGATCGGCCTGCGCACCGTCGGGCTCGACTGGCGTGAGTGAGCCCCCGGGGACCGCCGCGGGGCGCGAGCGCACTCTTTTACGGCCCCACGTCTCGGGCGCCCCGCCGGGACTCTCCCCTCCATGGACCGCGCGACGTACCAACGGCTCTACGACGCCCTCGTCACGTACGAGGACGTCCCCCGCCTCGCCCGGGAGGAGCATCGGGACGAGGAGCTCCTGTTCGTCATCCACACGCACCGGGTCACGCGCGACGCGACCCGGCGCTTCTACGTCGTGAAGCGACAGGTCCCGCGACTGATCGGTCAGTGGAAGCACGGGCGCACGATGCTCGACATCGCGCGGGAGTGGCGGTTCCCACCGGTGCTCATGGGCCAGCAGATGCTGGGGGACCTCGGGGTCCCCCGCAAGAAGGTCTGGCAGGTGTTCCTCCATCCCGAGACCGCCCCCGACCGCCGGGTGCGCGAGGAGGTCGAGCAGCTCCTGGACGCCGACATGATCTACTCGCCGAAGGGGATGGAGCTGCAGCGGGAGCGGGGCCGGAAGGGGGAGGAGCGGATGCACCGGTGGCTCGAGAAGCACGGGATCGGCTACCGGACCGAGAAGGACCTCCGGGGGAAGTACGCGAAGACCCCGGACGCGCTGCTCGACGAATCGATCATCTTCTTCGGCCAGAAGCTCAAGTGGATCGAGTCGAAGGCGAACTTCGGGGACGACGTCGAGCTCCGCAAGAACCTGAAGCGGCAGCTCGGGCCCTACACGGAGCTGTTCGGGGAGGGGGCGGTCGTCTACTGGTACGGGTACGTCGACGGCGCCGAGTCCCCGCCCGGGATCCTGCTCTGGGACGCGGAGACGTTCGAGGGGATCACGCCGGTCCTCGCGCCGGCTCCCGTGCGATCTCACGCTGCGTCCCCGTCGCGAGATCCCGCTCGACCAGGGCACCCGGCGACGCCTCCTTCAACCCCAGGATCAGCGCACGGCGACATCGCCGGCGCGCGGCCTCCCTGAGCTGACGGGACATCGACCGGCCGAGGAGGTCGGCCTCCGCGGTCGTCCCGTTCCGGCGGAGCGCCTCGACGATCCCGAGCGCCTCGCCGAGGAGCTCGGGCCGGACCGTCACCACGTACGTGTCGAGGGCGGGCTCTCCCTCGGGCCAGCGGCCCGCGGCGCGGAGGAGGATCTCGAGCGTCTGGTCGCCGAGCGCGAGGCCCGCGGCCGGGGTCGGCGGGCCGCCGAACAGCTCGATCAGGTGATCGTACCGTCCCCCGCCGAAGAGGGCGCGCGCTTCGCCGACGGTGGCGAACGCCTCGAAGACCGTGGAGGTGTAGTAGGCGAGGCCCCGCACGATCGTCGGGTCGAAGACGATCCGGCCGCCGAGCCCCATCGCGACGAGGAGGCCCGTGAGCTCTCGGACCCGCGCGAGCCCGGGGTCGGCGGACGGGTCGACCCCTTCCGCGGAGAGCCGCCCCAGGTAGCCGTCGAGCCGCGCGGGTTCGATCCCCTCGCCGGCGGAGGCGAGCAGCGTCCTCAGCTCGCCGGTCCTCGCGGGATCGACGCCCGCGCCGGCGAGCTCCTTCTCGAACTCCTCGGGGCCCACCTTCCGGAACCGGTCGATCGCCCGGAACAGCCGCTCGGGCTCGGTCGCGCCGAACCTCCGGCCGATCCCCTCCGCGATCGCGCGGTCGTTGATCCGGAACCGGTACAGGCCCGCCGCGCCGGCGTCGTCGAGCGCGAGCGCGGCGGTCGCGAGGAGGTCCGCCTCGGCGGCGACCCCCGGGACCCCGAGGATGTCGAGGTTGAACTGCACGAACTCCCGGGTCCGGCCCGACTGGGGCTCCTCATACCGCCAGCTCTTCGCGACGGTGAACCACTTGACGGGGAGAGGCTCCGCCTTCGCCCGGTCGGCGAAGATCCGGGCGAGCGAGGGGGTCTGTTCCGGGACGAGGGCGACCGGCCGGTCCCCCTTGTCCCGGAACGTCCAGGTCTCGGCCGCGATCCCGGCCCCGCTCTTCGTCTGGTACAGCTCGAAGCTCTCGACGCTCGGGACCTCGAGCTCCTGGAACCCGGAGCGGCGGGCCGCGCCGCGAAGGCGGCGGCGCAGCTCCGAGCGGGCGCCCGCGTCGGGCGGGACGTAGTCCCGGAACCCGCGCAACGGACCGCCGCTCATCGGGCGACGACCGGCCCCGGGCCTCTTAATCGTTCTACTGGGACGGCGAGGGGCGTTCGGCCCCCGCCGGGACCTCGGCCGGGGGCGGGGCTGCGGTCGCCACGACGGGCTCCCAGCGCTCGACCGAACCCTTGAGCCGTCGGTACGCGCCGATCGCCCCGGCGAAGTTCCGCCGCCGGAGCTCGATCGCCATCCCCCGGAGCTCGTCGAGCGCCGGCCCGACGGCGGCCCCCGCGGCCCGCTCCTCGACCAACCGGTCGCGGAGCCGGCGGAGGTCTTCGAGGAACCTCGGCTCGAGGATCGCCCAGAGAGCGAAGGCGGCCCGGGCGAGCATCCGCTCGGCCGGTTCGCGCCGGCCCTCGGCGAGCGAGCGACGGCCCTCGGCGAGGGGGCCGAGCGCGGGGGCCGGGTCCCCCCCGAGCTCCCGGATCGTCGTCTCGAGGAGCTCGCACTCGGCGAGGAGGATCCGCCCCGTCGCCCACTCGTCCTCGATCTGTCCGAGCTCGTCGCGCACGTGCACGAGGCGGCGGTGCGCCCCCGTCGCATCCCCGAGGGCGAGCGCCCGGCGCACCGCGGCCAGCTCGACGTCGACCCCGGCGGTCGGGACGTGCTGGGCGACCTCGTTCCGGCGCGCGAGCTCGCTGCCGAACTCCTCGGCGAGCGAGCTCGCCACGTGCACGAACATCTCCCGGACGACCCCCTCGGTCGCGGGCCCGTCGTTCGTGAGCGACGCGGCGGCGAGCCGCGCGGAGAGGGAGGAGAAGTCGATCCCGAGTCGGCGGGCGAGGGCCGTGTACTCCTCCGCCCGGCGCCGGAGCTCCGCGCCCGACGCGGCGGGCGGGAGGGCGGGGAGCCCCGGGAGGGGCGCCAGCGGCTCCGCCTTCCGGGTCGGCGGCTCGGCGGTGAGCTCGGGGGGAGGGGGGAGCGACGGGAACCGCGCGGGCTGGTCGAGGAGAGCGGGGACCCCGGCGGGGGCGGGGGACGCCCCCGACGTGAGGTCGACCGACTGGAGGAGGTCGGCGACGGTCCGGAGGTACGCGGGATCGGAGGAGCCGCCCGGCCCGGCCGCCTCGCGCACCGCGTCGAAGAGGGAGGTCGCGAGTCGGCAGCTCGGGCACTCCGTCGCCGACGCGGGGGTCTCGATGCCGCACGCGGGACAGACGACCATCGCGGCCCCGCCCGCTAGCTCCCCGTCGCCCGCGCCGATCCCACGCCGGGGGCGCGGACGACGGGACGGTAGGTGACGTCGCGCCGCATCGCTCGAAGACGGCGGATCCGCTCGGCGGTCGGGGGGTGGGTCGAGAACAACGAGGCGAGGGAGGCGCCCCGGAACGGGTTCACGATGAACAGGCTCGCCTGCGCCGGCGAGCCGACCGAGATCGGGCGGGCCTTCGACAGCGTCTCGATCTTCGCGAGCGCGGAGGCGAGGGCCTCCGGATCGCCGAGCGTCGCCGCGCCGACCTCGTCGGCCCGGAACTCCCGCGAGCGCGAGATCGCGAGGCGGATCAGGATCGCGGCGATCGGGGCGGTGAGGAGCGCGACGAGGAGCACGATCGGGTTCACGCCGCCCCGGTTCGACCCGCCGCCCCCGAAGATCGTCGAGAAGAAGACGATCTGCGCGGCGAAGGAGATCGCGCCCGCGAGGGTCGCGGCGAACGTCATCAGGAGCACGTCCCGGTCCCGGACGTGCGCGAGCTCGTGGGCGAGGACGGCCCGGAGCTCCCGGTCGTCGACCGCGCGCAGCAGGCCCTCGGTCGCGGCGACGATCGCGTGCCGCTCGTCCCGGCCGGTCGCGAACGCGTTCGGCGACGGGGTGGGCACGATCGCGAGCCGGGGCGCGACGAGCCCGAACTTCGGCGCGAGCTCCTGGACCGCCGAGGCGAGGCGCGGCGCCTCCGCCGCGGTCACGATCTTGGCGTGCGTCGACCAGAGGACGAGCCGCTCGCAGCCGAAGTAGGAGACGAGGTTGAGGGCGAGGGAGAGCGCGAGGGCGATCGCGAGGCCCGCGAGCCAGCTCGCGAAGAGGTACTCCCCGACGACGCCGCCGACGAGGACGAAGAGCCCCGCGATCACCGCGAACAACGCGGCGGTCTTCAGCTGGGGGCTCGTCACGGTCCTTCGCCCGCCTCCGCGGGAGCTAGCGGCGGCGGCCTCAAAAGGTCGCCGAGGAGCTCACGCCACCGACGCGAGGAGCTTCTCGTACTGGGGCCGGTTCGTCTCGAGCCGGATGTCCGTGCGCACCGGGCCGGGCCGCGCGCCGAGCAGCTTCACTTCGAGCCCGTCCTGCGCCGGTTCCTTCGGCCGGTGCATCACGCCGATCGGGATCCGGCCCGCGCGCATCTGCTCGAGGCAGAGCCGGAACGTGGACGGGCGGTCCGACGGGTCGTAGCCCGGCAGGGTGGCGACGTCGACGACCTTCTCCCGCCAGAGCTTGTACGTGTCGTTGTACGTCACGCACGGCGAGAGGTCCTCGACGAACGCGAACCCCCGCCCCTCCCGGGTGAACCGGAGCGCCTCCTCGAGGATCGCGGTCATCGACTTGGGGTCGCCCGAGAATCCCCGGGCGATGAAGTTCGGGACCGGGACGGAGAGCGCGGTGAGGATCGCGTCGAACGGGGCCTCGACGTTCCCCTCGAACCCGAGCTGGCTCGTGGGGGACGCCTGCCCCTTCGTGAGGCCGTACGTCTCGTTGTTCATCACGAGGTAGACGATCGAGGCGTTCTTCTTGAACGCGTGGAGGAAGTGCCCCATCCCGATCGCGTAGCCATCGCCGTCCCCGCCCGCCGCGACGACCGTGAGGCCCGGGTTCGCGAGCTTGATCCCGACCGCCTGGGCGAGCAGCCGGCCGTGCAGCGCGTGGATCCCGTTGACCTCGAGGAAGTTGTGGATCGAGCCCGAGCAGCCGATCCCGCCGACCAGCACGAGCTCGTGGGTCGGGATCTTGAGCCCCAGCGCCGCCTTCTTGACCGCGGCGAGCACCCCGAAGTCGCCGCAGCCAGGGCACCAGATCGGCTGCGTCGCCTT
>JASIEC010000157.1 GCA_030046135.1 Thermoplasmata archaeon
AGCGTCGGGGCGTAGCCCGCGTCGCCGACGATCGTCTTGTTGATCCCCGTCTGGGGCAGCCCCAGCAGAGCGGGGAACTGGGGGTTCCCCTTCACGCTCGAGTTGTAGAGCGTGAGGTTGGAGCCGCCGATTGCGTTCACCCACCCGGCGAAAGCGAGCGTCGAGTTGTAGAGCGTCATGACCCCGCCCACCGTCAGGTTGAGCTTCGCGTAGGTGGAGAGCGTCACGAGGTCGGTGGTGATCGTGGAGGCGTACGCCCGGACCGTACCGTCGTCGACGAAGTGGTAGAGGTGAGAGAGGCGCTGCTGCGGGGTCCCCGAGGCCCCCACGAACTCCACGAAGGAGAGGGTGACGTTCTCGAGAAGGAGGGTTCCGCCCGCCTGGACCGTGATGTTCCCGCCCTGGTAGTACGTACCGGAGCCGGAGGGAGGCGAGATCGTGAACGTGTCGTGGTTGGGGACGACGAGGTCGCCGTGCGTCGCGCTCGGGAGCGCGGCCGGAGTGGAGGCCGGGGTCGCCGGCGCGCTCTCCGGGGTCCGGAGGGTGGCCCCCTGCAGGGTGCTCGCCACCATGAGACCCACGACGAGGGCCACCAGGCAGCCCAGAACGATCGACCGAGCTCGAGACCGCCCCGTGCCTCCCAGCCGCGGAGGCTGCTCGCGGGCGCTATTCACGTGCGAATGGAGTCGAGGTTCCCCTATTTAACGGTCCCCTCGAGTTTTTTCGCGGGCCCGCGAGGGCAGGGAGCCCCACCGGGGCCGCCCGGGGAGTTCACGGGCCGAGCAGGACGACCTTCCCAAACAGCTCCGGCGCGTCGAGGCGGCCGAACGCTGCGAGGCCCTCGTCGTGCGGGAACTCCGAATCGACGACCGGCCGGAGCGCCCCGGAGGCCAGGTGCCGGAGGACCTCTCCAAACTCTCGGGCGCCGGCCATCGTGCTCCCGCGGATCGAGGCCTGGCGCCAGAAGAGCGTCCGCACGTCGATCTCCGCGACGGGCCCGGCGGTCGCCCCGATGACGACCGCGCGACCTCCGCGCGCGAGGGCCCGGACCGAGCGCGGGAGCGTCGGGGCCCCGACCGAGTCGAAGATCACGTCGAACCCCCTCTTCCCCGACGCCTCCCAGAGCGCCCGGTCGAGCGGCGAGGAGTCCCCGAACATGACGAACGACGTCGCGCCCAGCCGCTCGACGGCGTCGCGCTTCGCGTCCGTGCGGGAGGCGACCGTGACGTCGGCGCCGAGGAGCTTCGCCACCTGGACGGCCGCGGGCGAAACCCCTCCCCCGGCGCCTACGATCGCGACCCTGTCCCCCCGCCCGACGGCCCCGACCGTCGACAGCGCTCGCCAGGCGGTCTGGAAGACGAGCGGGGCCGCGGCACCCTGCGGGAACGTCAGGCCCTCGGGAAGCGGGTGAACGTTCCTCCGGGGGACGGTGACGAGCTCGGTCGCCGTCCCCTGCGTGTGCTCGCCGACGATCCGGTACGCCCGACAGAGCGCCTCGTCGCCCGCCCGGCAGGCGTCGCACGTGCCGTCCCAGATCCCGGGGTTGAGCAGGACGCGCCCGCCGACCGCAAGGTCGGTGACGCCCTCGCCGATCGTCTCGACGACCCCCGCGCCATCGGACCCGAGAACGTGGGGGCGCTCGACCGTGACCCCGGGGATCCCGGCGAGGGTGAACCGGTCGAGACGATTGAACGCCGCCGCCCGCAGGCGAACGCGGACCTCGCCTGGGCCCGCGGCGGGGGCGGGGATCTCCACATAGCCGAGGCGCTCAGGACCGCCGTGCTCGGAGAAGCCGAAACCGCGCACCGGGCTCACCCGGGCGACGTGGGCCGCCACCGGGTCCCGTCGCTTCCGTCCTCGAGCTCCACCCCGATCGCGAGGAGCTCCGCGCGGATCCGGTCGGCTTCGGCGAAATCGCCTCGAGCCCGAGCCCGGGTGCGGGCGGCGAGCGCGACCCCGACGACGTCGCCCCACGCCCCGCCGGCGCCACCGGTGGTCTCCTCGAACAGCCCGAGGACCTCCCGGGCCCAGTCGTAGGGAGCGAGGAGCTCAACGACCGCCGCGCCCGAGAGTCGGTCGAGCGTCGCGCCCGTCTCCGAGAGCCGGCGAGCCCACCCGAACAGGAGCGCGATCGCCTCCCTCGTGTTGAAATCGACGGCGAGCGTCGCGTCGAGCCGCTCCACGAGCTCTTCCGCCTCGCGGAGGAGGGGCGCCGGTGCCTCCTCGCCCGGGTGCTCGTCGCCGTGGCGGGCGAGCAGCTCCCGGCCGCGTCGCAGCGGCCCGAGGAGCCGCTCGTACGCCTCCCGGGCCTCCTCGAGGCTCCGGGCCGGGTCGAAGTCGATCGGGCTCCGGTAGTGGGCGTTGAGGTAGTACAATCGCAGCGGTCCCGGGCCCGCGCGCTCGATCGCCTCGTCGAGCGACACGATGTTGCCGACCGACTTCGACATCTTCTCGCCCGAGAGGGCGAGGAGCCCCGAATGCATCCAGTAGGCGACGAGGGGGCTCCGACCGGTCGTCGACTCGGCGAGCGCGATCTCGGCCTCGTGGTGCGGGAAGATGAGGTCGAGCCCGCCGCCGTGGAGATCGTACTGGTCCCCGAAGAGCCGGAGCGTCATCGCGGTGTCCTCGATGTGCCAGCCGGGGCGTCCGGGCCCCCACGGGCTCGGCCACGACGGCTCGCCCGGGGTCGCCGCCTTCCAGATCACGAAATCCTCCGGGGCCCGCTTCCTCGGGTCGACCTCGACGCGCGCCCCCGGCCGGAGCGCCTCGACGCGCTGGCCGGAGAGCTTCCCGTACTCGGGGAACTTCGCGACCGAGAAGTACACGGAGCCGTCGGAGGCCGGATACGCGAAGCCCCGCTCGACGAGACGCCGGATCTGGTCCAGGATCTCGGGGACGAAGTCGGTCGCGAACGGGTAGTCGTTCACCGAGCGAACCCCGAGCCGCTCCATGGCCAGGCGGTAGCCGACGAAGTGCCGGTCCGCCAGGGCGAGGGGATCGACCCCCTCCTCGGCCGCGCGGGCGATCAGCTTGTCGTCGAGGTTCGTCACGTTCTGGACGTAGAAGACCCGATAGCCCCAGCGACGGAGCGCCCGGACGACGACGTCGAAGACGACGAACGTCCTCCCGTGGCCGACGTGGGCCGGGGCGTACGGGGTGAGCCCGCAGACGTAGAGGCCGACGCGGGGCGGCGTGATCGGCGAGAACGCGCGCACCTCCCGCGCCCGGGAGTCGTAGACGGTGAACCGTCGCACGCCTACGCCCCCCGCAGGGCGGAGCGGACGTCGTCCTCGAGGTCGGCGGGGTCCTCGATCCCGCAGGAGAGGCGCACGAGCTCGTCCGTCATCCCGTGCGCCTCCCGCTCCGACCTCGGCATGCTGGCGTGGGTCATCGAGGCGGGGTGGTCGACGAGCGACTCCACGCCGCCGAGGCTCTCGGCGAGGGTGAACACCTTGAGGCGCTTCAGGAACCGGAGCGCGGCCGGCCGCCCCCCGCGGATCTCGACGCTGACGATCCCTCCGTACCCGGCCATCTGCCGGCGGGCGAGCCGGTGCTGCGGGTGCGAGGCGAGGCCGGGGTAATGGACCCGACGGACCTTTGGGTGTCGCGCGAGCGCGGAGGCGACGGCCTTCGCCGACGCCTCGTGGGCGCGCATCCTCACCCCCAAGGTCCGGATCCCCCGGAGCGCGAGGAAGCAATCGAACGGGCTCGGCACCGCGCCGACCGCGTTCTGGAGCCAGGCGTACTTCGTCGCCTGGCGCTTCGTGCGGAGGACGAGCGCCCCCCCGAGGATGTCGGAATGCCCCCCGAGGTACTTCGTCGTCGAGTGGAGGACGATGTCCGCCCCCGACTCGATCGGCCGCTGGAGCGCGGGCGTCGCGAACGTGTTGTCGACGGCGACGACCGCCCCCGCGGCCCGCGCGAGGCGGACGACGCCCACGAGGTCGACGATCCTTAGCAGCGGGTTGGTGGGGCTCTCGACGTAGACGAGATCGGCGGGGCGGCGGAGCGCTTCGGCGACGGCCCCGAGGTCCGACATCGCGACGTACTCGACGTTGACACCGAACTGGCGCCGGTGGTGCTCGAAGAGGCGCCAGGTGCCGCCGTAGAGGTCGTCGACCGAGACGATCCGGCTGCCGCGCGGGAACGCCTCGAGCAGCGTCGTGAGGGCTCCGAGTCCCGAGGAGAACGCGAGGCCGGCCGCCCCCGACTCGAGCGCGGCGAGCGTCGCCTCGAGGACCGTCCGCGTCGGGTTCGCCGTCCGGCTGTAGACGTAGCCGCGGTTGCGGTTCGGCGCCGACTGCCGGTACGTGCTCGAGAGGTAGATCGGGGGATTCACCGCCCCCGTCAGCGGGTCCTCCGGGTCGGCGGCGTGAAGGAGCTTCGTGTCAAACCGCACGGGCCGTCGCCTCCTCGGAGAGGACCCCCACCAGGTCGTGCCGGGTCAAGACACCGAGCGGGGCCCCCCCGGGGCGCTCGCGGACGAGGATCGCGCGCTCCTGCCGCAGTCGGTCGAGGAGCTCGGGCCAGCGGGCGTCGGCGGCGACCTCGGGGAACGGCGG
>JASIEC010000158.1 GCA_030046135.1 Thermoplasmata archaeon
CAGCTCACGCGGCTCGCGGGAGAGGGGGACCTCCAGGACGCCGCGCAGAAGCACGAGGAGGCGGTCGAGCAGGTGTTCGGCCACCTTCAGGACGCGCGCCTCGAGCTCGGCGCCGCCGGCCCCGAGGTCGAGGGGGCCCTCGACTTCATCGAGATCTGTCTCGCGGAGATGCGCTAGGGGGGGCGGGCGATGGCGGAAGTGAAGGTCACGACGCGCACGCGGAGGTCGGCCGCGGCGCGCAAGGTCGCCGCACCGTCCGGCGAGTCCGCGCGGATCGCGGTCGTCGGCATCCCCGCGTCGGGGAAGACCACGTACTTCCGGTTCCTCTCGGGGCACTTCGGCCTCAACCTGCCCGTCTACTACGTGCCCGCCCGCGAGGACGGGACGACGCTCCCCCTCTTCGGGGACCTCGACAACGACGTCGCGCTCGAGGAGACGACGTACGAGACGACCGATCCGACGGACCCCGAGGGGAGCCTCGAGACGACCACCCGCTACTACGTCAACCGCCCGATGGAGGACCGGCGGAAGCTCTGGGTCGAGCTGTCCGCGGGCCGGGAGGACCAGGGGATCCTCACCAAGTACCCGCTCCCGACCAAGTTCAATCAGTTCGTCGAGATGCGGATGCGCTTCCGCTACGGGGCCCCCGAGGAGAAGTCGGGCGCCCGCTCGATGGAGCTCGAGACGGTCGACGAGGCCGGCGGGATCATCTCCGACTACTTCACCTACGACCGGCTCTGGCTCACGTCGCCCGACGGGGAGGTCTCCGACCAGAAGTGCCGGGTGATCCCGCACTTCGATAGCTGGCGGCCGGACCGCCAGGATCTCTGGCGCCGGGGATTGACGCTGCTGGGCCGGTTCGTCCAGGGGGCCGACGCGATCATCCTCCTGCTCTCCCCGGCGCTCTCGTCGCTCCGCGACCAGGCGCAGCAGGTGAACCTCGCCCGCGGGGTGTTCCGGTTCGTCCGCTCGCGCGACATCCCCCTCGTGCTCGCGATCTCGAAGGCGGACCGCCTCCGGGAGTTCTACTCGGAGGTCGAGCAGACCGTTCGGGGGCGCGAGTACCGGAGCCGGTTCGATACCGTCGACTTCCTCCTCCGCCGCGACGGCGCGGGGATGGGGACGATCCTGGTCGCGCAGGAGGGCCGAGGGTTCTCGACGAAGGAGGACGTCTTCCTCGTCTCGAGCGCGGTCTCGACCGGCGAGGGGCACCCGATGTTCGTCGGGGAGACCGGCGCGCCCGCGCCCGAGACCGGCGTCCCGACCCTCGGGGTCCCGGTGATGGTCAACACGACGCTGCCGCTCGCCCGGGCCTGCGAGCGGATCTTCTCGAAGCGCTCGACGTCGGGGTCCTGATGGCCGGCGGGGACGCGTCGTTCCCCCCCTCCGTCGCACCGGTCGCCTCGGTCTGGTGCCGCCAGGTCGACAACGAGGCGGAGAGCCCGGGGTACACCGCGATCCCCGACGAGTTCCCCGGCCGCCGCGAGACGCTCGAGGCGATCCGGATCGTCGGCAACCTCACGATCAACGTCGCGGACACCCACGACTACTGGGACCCCGACCCCGCCTCGTCCCTCTCGTTCTATCCGAACCTCTTCCTGTACCCGGCGGGCTCGGGGCAGTACACGGCCGTCGGGCGGATGTTCCTCTCGACCGAGGACCGCCCCCGGCTCGGGATGAAGACGCTCGTGTTCTCGACCGCGGACCTCCTCGCGAGCGGCGACTTCGGGGGCCTCGTCCTCCGGGCGTACGGCACGATGGACGGCCGGGCCGGCCGGCCCGTCCCGCCCCCCGAGCCGTCGCTCTACCAAGCGCTCGGCGAGGGGTTCCTGTTCCACCGCGGGTCGACCGAGCCCGTGGTCGTGATCGCGAGCGACCAGTGGGAGTCGGCGAGCCGGACCGTCCTCGACCTGATCCGGGTGATGCCGTCGTCGCTCGTCGCGCTCGGGGCGTTCCTCGTCTTCCCCTACTTCCTCCCGGCGACGAAGGTGAACCTCCACGAGTTCACCGAGCAGATCCCGCTCGCCCTCGCGGTGATGCGAGTCCCCCGCAGCGAGGCGGGCGGCGACCGCCACCAGAAGCGGATGGAGAGCTGGAAGACCCAGCCGGTCGCCCTCCGGGACCTCACGGGCGGCACCCCGCCGCCGAAGGGCAAGGAGACGCTCCCGCTCGTCCTCCAGTACGTCCGGGACCACGCGGAATCGCGCGGGATCGAGGTCGCCCAGCGCGTCGACCGGGTCGAGGCGCCCCGGCTCCCTCCCCTCCTCGCCGACCTCGAGCACCAAGGCGGACGGGATCGACGCAAGGAGATGTGGCGGATCGGCACCGCGATGGAGACCGCGGCGCTCCTCCTCGCCCATCCCCGTGGGCGCACGACCCCGGTGTCGAGCGAGACGACGAAGCGGGCGAACGAGTACCTCGGCGCGACCCCGGGGGAGGCGCCGATCGTGACGCCGCCGACCCCCGCCCCGACGACGACCACTCCCACGCCGAGCGCCCCCGCCGCCCCGGCGCGCCCCCCGGCAGGGCCGACCGTGCCGGCGTGGCTGCAAGCTCCTCCGTCGATCACCCTCCCCCCGTCGGAGGGGGCCAGCGTCCCCGTGTCGACCGCGGACGACCCGTCGCTCCGCTCGCCCCCGGCGGCCGACCCGCCCGCGGCGACCGCCCCGGCGGCGGCCCCTCGTGCCCCTCCCGTCCCACCCCCGGCGCCGGCGGCGGCTCCCGCCGCCGCGGCTCCGGCCCCTCCTCGGCCTTCGATCTTCCCGAGGATGTCACCGACCCCTCCCCCGGCGGCGGTCACGCCGCCGATCCCGCCTCCGGTCCGGGCCCCGGCCCCGCCGCTCCTTCCCCCTCGACCCGCGATCTCCCCGAGCCCCGCCCCCCCGCCGATCGACGGCGCAGCGATCGATGCGAAGGTCGCGGCCGCCGTTCGGGACGCGGAAGACCGCTGGCGGCGAGAGCTCTCCGACCGGCTCCGCGAGTCGACCGAGGCGGCGAGCCGCGCCGCGGCGGCGGTCCCGTCCGATCTCCCCGCTCGCGTCGCCGCGCTCGAGACCCGGCCGACGCCCTCGCCGGGGCTCACCGTCTCGGACGTCGACGCACGGGTCCGCGAGGCGATCGCGCCGGCGGCGGCCGAGCTGACGTCGCGCGTCGCCGAGCAGGTCCACCGGTCCACGGAGGGTTGGGCGGAGCGGTTCCGCCGCGAGCTTCAGGACTCGACGGACCTCATGGTCGCGCGCGCCTCGAAGGCCGAGGAGGAGCTCCGCTCCGCGCTCGCCGCGCAGCTCGAGATCGAGATCCTCGAGGCGCGCCAGCAGGGGACGGTCCTCCGCGAGGAGACCGAGGCGACGGTCCGCAAGGTCCTGGACGAGCGACTCGCGGAGGCCGAGCGGGATCAGATGCAGAGGATCCGCGAGGCCGAGGAGAAGATGGTCCACCTCGTGGAGGGCCGGGCGAAGGAGACGGAAGGGCGCCTCTCGCACACGCTCACGGGCCAGATGGAACGGATCGCCGCGTCCGCGGACGAGCGGTACGGCCAGGCGGAGCGGCGCTCCGCCGCGGAGCGGGACGCCCGCCTCGCCGAGGTGACCGACGCCCAGACGGCGGCCGTCGCGGGGCTCCAGGTCCGCATGCAGTCGTTCGTCGAGCAGAAGCTCCGCGAGCTCCAGGTCCAGGAGCAGGAGAAGTACCTCTCCCTCCTCGCCCGCCTCAAGGCGAACCTCGAGGAGTCGGTCGAGCGCTCCCTCGCGACGCCGTCGTTCGACGCGGCGCTCCGGGGCCGGATTGTCGAGGGGCTCGAGGAGGTCCGGGCCCAGCAGGCGTCGTCGTTCGGCAAGCTCGTCGCGGAGTCCGAGGCGACGTTCCGTCGCGAGCGGGACGAGGCGGCGGCCCGCCTCCAGGAGCTCGAGGGCCGGCTCGGCCAGCGGGAGAGCGATCTCGCGAACCTCGAGGAGACGGTGCGGCACGAGCTCGCCGACGTCGATCGGAGGCTCCTCGTCGTCAACGACCACATCCTCCCCCTCGTCCGGCAGACGTGGCTCAAGGTCTCCCAGCACGAGCGGGACGACCGCTCCAAGCCGCACGACCAGAAGGTCGCGGACGTGCGGCGCGAGCTCGCGCACGAGATCGCACGCGTCGAGCAGGAGCTCCGGGACCAGACGATGGACCTTCGGGACCGGCTCGAGGCGTCGGTCGCGAGCCACGGGCGGATCTGGCTCAACCTCCTTCGCCAGATGTCCCCCGAAGGGGGGCTCCCGCCGGCGGCGACCCCCGGGGGCCACCGCCTCAGCCGGCGGATGGGTCGCAGCGGCGGCCTGGGCCCGACGACGCCGGGCGCCTCGGACCCCGGGGCGGCCGAAGGGGCTCCGTTCTCCGACCTCCCCGCGAATCCGATGGCCCCCGACGACGACCCCGCGGACCGCCCGCCGCCCGAGCCCCGGCGCAAACCCCGCCGCAGCTGAGCCCGGGTTCCCCCTCGGCCGGGACGGTTCCCGTTAAGTCGCCTCGACCGTTCGGACGTCCCCCGGCGAGGTCCGGAGCCCGTTGCCGCTCGAAGCCGATCACCGGCACTGCAAGGTCTGCGGGAAGGTCTGCTCGACGTCCTCCGAGACGTGCAGCGCGGCCTGCGCGGAGGAGCGGGAGCATCGGGCACGCAGCCGCCGCACCTACACGCTCCTGCTCTACGGGTCAATCGCGATCCTCCTCCTCGTCTTCCTGAGCCGTGTCCTCGTCTAGGCGGGCGACGCCCCGCCGGGCCGGCCTCGCGGTCCTCGGCGGGACGTTCGACCGGTTCCACGTCGGACACGAGGCGCTCCTCCGGGCGGCGTTCCGCGCCGGCCGCCGGGTCTCGATCGGGATCACGACGCCCCGGTTCCTCGCCGAGCACCCGAAGCCTCTCGGCGGCGCGATCGAGCCGTTCTCAACGCGGGCGGCCTCCGTGCGACGGTTCCTTCGCCGCACGTTCCCTCGGCGGAGCTGGACCCTGCGTCCGCTCGACGACGCGTTCGGGGGCTCGCTCGAGGACGGGATCGGGGTCCTCGTCGTCTCGGACGAGACGGCGCGCGGCGGCCGCGCCGTCAACGAGGAGCGGCGGCGGAGGGGCCGGCCCGCGCTGCCGGTCGTCGTCGTGCCGACGGTCTTCGCCGACGATCTCGAACCGGTGAGCTCGCGGAGGATCCGCGCCGGGGCCATCGATCGGCGGGGTCGGAGGCGGTCGCCGATCGAGGTCGGTGTCGCGGCCGCCGAGCCGCGGGTCCGGGAGGCGGTGAGCCGCGCCCTTGTCCGTGCGTTCCCCGGGGCGAGGTTCGTGGAGACCCGCGCGGCCGGGGGACGAGGGGCAATCACGCCGGCCCGGGTTGCGACGCTCGCCGGGCGGGCGTCCCGGGGTCGGGACCTGGGCGTGGCGGCGGGCCTCCGCCGCGGAGGATGGATCGTGGCGCTCCGGAGCGGGGCCCGAGACGGGAGCCCGCAGATTGTCCGCGGGGTGAGCACGACGGAGCTCTCCCGAGAGCTCTTCCGACGGCTCCGGGCGCGAGGAGCGAAACGAAGATGATGGACGAGGGGATGGACGGGCCGTGGAGACGTACGCCCGGGTGACGTTCGACAGCGAGGGCGGGGCTCCCTCCGAGGTCGCCGACCGTCTCCGCGCGGTCGGCTTCGTGCCGACCCACGGGAACTACGACTTCGTCTACGACTGGAAGGGATCCGCCACGCAGGAGCAGGTCTTCGACCTGGCCGACGAGCTGACGCGCCA
>JASIEC010000030.1 GCA_030046135.1 Thermoplasmata archaeon
ATCAGGGTCGCCGAGCGCTCCCGCCGGACCGTCTCGAGGAGATCGAGGATCGCCTCGGCGTGGCCCGAGTCGAGCTCTCCCGTCGGCTCGTCCGCGAGCAACAGGCCGGGCCGGTTCGCGAGCGCCCTCGCGATGGCGACGCGCTGCTCCTCGCCGCCCGAGAGCTGGTGGGGGAACGCTGACGCGCGGCCGCCCAGGCCGACCTCGTGGAGGAGCTCCGACGCGCGGCGGAGGCGCTCGGAGCGCGGGAGCCGAAGCGGCCGCATCGGGAGCTCCACGTTCTCCCGGGCCGTGAGCGTGGGGAGGAGGTAGAACCTCTGGAAGACGAATCCCACGCCCGTCAATCGGAGCCGGGCCCGCTCGGCGTCCGACCGGCTCCCGACGGACGCGCCGTCCCAGCGGACCTCGCCGCGCGTCGGGGCGTCGAGCAGCCCCACGAGGTTGAGCAGCGTCGTCTTCCCGCAGCCGCTCGGACCCTCGACGGAGACGTACTCCCCGCCGTCGACGTGGAGCGAGAGCTCGCGGAGCGCCCGGACCTCCTCGGCCCGGCGTTCCCCGTACGTCCTCGACACGTCGACGAGGTCGAGCGCGGGCGCGGCCGTCTCGCTCACCGCAGCGCCTCCGCGATCGGCAGGCGCAGGGCGGCGCGCGTCGCGATCGCGCTCGCGACCAGCGAGAGGAGGACCAGGGCCCCCGCGATCTCGCCGAGCAGGACCGGGTCGAAGATCGCGAGGCTCGCCGCCTCGCGCACGGTCGCGCTCCCGACCCTCGTGAGCGCCTCGACGAGGAGGTAGCCACCGGCGATCCCCACGGCCGCGCCGGTCCCGGCGAGGACCGCCCCGTCCCGGAGGAACCCCGCCGCGATCGACCCGCCCGGGAGCCCCAGCGCGCGCCGGATCCCGACCGAGCGCCGGTCGGTCTCGACGCGGCGCAGGAGGACGACCGCGAGGAACATCCACCCCACCACGAGGCCGACGGAGGAGAGGGCGAGGTAGAAGCCGGTGAGGACCGCGTTCGCCGACGCGAGCTGCTGCGCCTCCGCGGAGAGCGTCGACACCGAATAGGAGCTCCCGACGACCGAGCCGATCGACGCGGCCACGCGGGCGATCGCCGACGGGTCGGTGGCGATGGCCGAGGCGACGACGACCTCGATCGTGTCGGCGGCGTCGGGGACGATGGTGCCGGGACCCGCCGAGAGGTTGGTCAAGACCTGGAGGTCCGACAGGGGAAGGAGGACCGAGTTCGCGCCGGTTGGCTGCAGGATCGACGGGGCGACCCCGAAGATCCCCGTCACGGTGTACGGGACCGCGTCGGAGGCGTTCGACGACGGCGAGAGCCGGATCGTCTGGCCCACCTGGACGCCGTACTGCGCGGCGTACGGGCTCGAGACCATGACATCGTACGTGCCGGTCCCGTCGTAGGTCCCGTTGTCGAAGTGAACCGAGTCGTTCGGGTCCCCGAGGGCGAGCGAGGACGGGAAGAGGCCCCGCTCGGTCGGCCCGAGCGTCGGAAGGAACGTCCCCGGGATCACGCCCTCGGCCAGCACCGCGGCGGGCGCCCCGGTCCCGTTGAACGCCTCGATCGCGACGCTGAGGATCGGCGCGGCCTCCGCGACCGACGGGAGGGCCTCCAGCTGCCGGGAGAGGTTGTGCGCTCCCGCGATCCCGTGGATCCCGGGCGCGCTCACGACGATCTGGTACCCCGAGTCCTCGAGGTCGTGGAGCTCGTGGGTGGCGACCCCCCCGCCGACGCTCACGAGGACGACGGGGAGGGCGACCGCCGCGCCGATCGCCGCCACCGCGAGGACCGCCTGGAGCCGGGCGTGGCGCAGCGACGCCGATCCGAACGGCCTCACGGGGCGCGGAGCTCCTCCGCGACCGGCAGGCGCATCGCCCGGAGCGCGGGCGCGATCGCAGCGGCGAGGCCGACGGCGGCCACGAGCAGGCTGCCGATCAGGAGGACCGAGGCGTCGAACGAGACGAACGAGAAGCCGACGGGGAGGTTGCCGACGGTGCGCAGGAGGAACCGATCGAGGGCGTCGGCGGCGAGGACCGCGAGCCCGAGGCCCGCCGCCAGGCCGAGGCCGGCGAGCAGGAGGGACTCCTCCACGACGAGGCGACCCACCCTCGCCCGCGAGGAGCCGAGCGCACGGAGCAGGGCGATCTCGCGGCTCCGATCGTCGACGGACATCTGGAGGATCGTCGTCGTGAACAGCGCGGCGACCACGAGCCCGATCGCGCCGATGAGGAGGCCGAACGTGCGGTAGACGTTGACGACGTGCTGGATCTCCGACAGGAGGTCCGCGAGGGTGAAGACGGAGAGCTGAGGGAACGCGGTCGCGATCCTTGCCTGGTCCGCCGCCGGGTCGGTGGGGTCCTTGAGGTGGATCAGGACGAGGGTAGCCCAGTCGGTGGAGGGGGTCCCGCCTCCGACGATCGACTGGAGCTCGGAGAGGTAGGTGTAGGCGAGCAGCGCGGAGGGGACGAGCCAGAACGGTCCCGAGATCCCGACCAGCTTGAACGGCGTCGCGTGGGCGTACCACGCGGGGAGGCTCTCGTTCACCGCGGGGCCCGCGGCGCCGGCGTACACGGTGCCCCCGATCCCCACCCCGAGGACCGTTGCGAGCGCCTGGTCGAGGACGATCTCGTGCGTGGGGGTCCCCGAGTACGTGCCGTTCGCGTAGTAGGGGTCCCCGGGCGCGGTGAACCCTCCCCCGGCGTAGAGCGGGGGGACCTCGAGGTTCTCGGTGTCGTCGGGGATCCAGCCCACGGCGCCGGCGCTCGTGAGCGTCGAGTTCGCCGGCGCGCTCGAGCTGTTCGCCTCGGCCCAGAGGGTCGAGTTGCCGAGGACGAGATCCGAGAGGAGCCAGGGGCTCGCGTTCTCGACGTTCGGGTCGACCGTGGGGATCGACGTCGCGAGCTGGTGGGCGCCCGGGATGGGCGGGAGCGTCGCGTTGAGGACCCCGGGGCTCCCCACGGCCTCGCTCGTCGCGAGCAGGTCGACCCCGCTCGCGTAGGCGAGGGAGTCGGCGCTGTTCTGGACGCCCGCGGAGAGGGCGAGCAGGAGGACGACGAGGCCGGTCGCGAGCCCGATCCCGAGGACCGTCAGGGCGGAGCGGCCCGGGCGGCGGCGGAGCGTCCCGAGCGCGTAGCGCACGCCGCCCTCCGGCGGGCGCGCCCTACCGGCCCCCGGCCCGGCGGAGCTCGCCGAGCGTGATCCGGTGCGACGCCTCGACGTTGTACTTGTGGATCGACTCCTCGCTCACGGTCGAGGCTCGGACCGCGACCTCGTCCGGGACCCCGGGGAACCGCTCGGGGAGGCTCGACAGGAGGTCGCGGAGCACGTCCTCCACGAACTTCGGCCGTCGGTGGGCGTTGAGGACGACCTGCGCCTCGTCGCCGCGCTTCAAGATCGCGTACGTGGGGCTCGACTGCGCCGCCTCGACCGCGGCGATGATCTCGTCGACCTCCACGTTCGCGACACCGTCCAGCTCGAAGACGAGGCGGGTGCGGTTCCGCTGGTTGTGGGAGATCATCGGGAGGCTCTTGAACTGGGGGTCCGCGAGGAGCGGGAACTCGGCGGTGAGCCGCTCGCGGCACGTCTCCATCGCGCACGGGCACGCCGTCATCCCGACCGCCTCCGCGCCGACGGCGCGTCGGATCGCGACCGCCCCGTCCGCGCCGCGGGTGGCCCGCGCCTCGGCGAGCAGCGTGTAGTCCTCGAAGCTGCGCTTCTCCTCGGAGATCCCCTGGCGCAGGAAGTACTCCGCCGACGCGTCGACCGACGCCTCCGTCGCGTAGGCGTGGCGGGCGAGGAGCTCCTGCGCGATCGTCGAGCAGGCGATCTCGAGGCTCGGGGCGGGCTTCGTCACCGTCTCGTCGACGACCTCCGCCAGGATCTCGGCGTTGCGGGAGAGGTCGGAGCCCTTTCGACCCGAGGGGAGGTCGACGGCGACGTGGAACGTGACCGCGAGCGTGTGCGCCCGGGGACCCCGCTTCACGGAGAGCGGCTTGCGGATCCCCGAGACGCCGACCGAGCGCAGCTTCATCGCGCCCCGGGCGGGGGCCATCGCGTGGACGTCCTGAGGGGGGGTCATCGGGGTCGCTAGGTAGGGCCCCTTAAACCCGTTCGCCGCGCGCTATCGCCCACGTAACTGTCGACCCGGTCGTCTTTATACGGCCCGGGCCGCTCGATTCCCCGATGAGCGACGCGGCCGCGAGCGCCTCCCCCGCGGGGGCGCCGGCTCCCTCCGCCGGCGCGGGCCATGCCGACGAGGAGCGGCTGATCACCGAGAGCCTGAAGCAGATCTACGACCCCGAGATCCCGATGAACATCGTCGATCTCGGCCTCGTCTACGGCTTCGAGTGGAGCGGGGACCGGGTCACGCTCAAGATGACGCTCACCGCCCCCGGCTGCCCCGTCGCCGGGATCCTCGCCGAGGAGATCAAGACCGCGATCGAGAAGGTCCCCCATGTCGCAGGGGCGACCGTCGAGATGATCTGGGACCCGCCGTGGACCCCCGAGCGGATGAGCGACTTCGCGAAGCGGCAGTTCGGCTACCTGTAGGCCCGTGGCGGAGGCAGCTCCCCGCCCCGCGGGAGGTCCTCCCGTCCGGGTCCGCGACCTCCGCTGGGAGGACTTCGAGCCGCTCTGCGAGGCGTACTACCTCCTGTACGACGAGCGGGAGAGGGGCGAACCTCACGGGATCCACCTCTTTCGCGACCGACCGGGCCTCTCGGACG
>JASIEC010000031.1 GCA_030046135.1 Thermoplasmata archaeon
GGGTCGGATGACCGTCGGACTCGTCATCGCGGGATCGATCGCGCGGGGCCTGCTCCGGCGGAAAGGCATCGAGGTGGGCGCGTTCACCCGGTCGATCGGCGACGTGGAGGCGGTCGTTCCGGAGGAGGCGTCGCTCGCCGAGATCCTGCGGGCGGCGTCGGGGCAGGAGGTCGGAACGCCGGACGCCGCGGCCGCCGCGCGGATGGAGGAGGCGATTGCCGAGGCCCGGAGGTCGGGCGACAGTCTCGGCGGGGTCGTCGAGGTCCGCGCGACGGGGCTTCCGGTCGGGCTCGGAGAGCCGTTCTTCGACTCGGTCGAGAGCGTCCTCGCCCACGCTGCCTTCTCCGTGCCCGCCGTGAAGGCAGTCGAGTTTGGGGCCGGGTTCCGCGCCGCCCGGATGCGAGGCAGCGAGCACAACGATCCGTTCGTCTGGGTCGGGGGCGAGGTCCGGACGGCGACCAACCACGCGGGGGGGATCCTCGGAGGCCTCACGACCGGGATGCCGATCGTCTTCCGGGTCGCAGTGAAGCCGACGTCGTCGATCGCGAAGCCGCAGCGCACCGTCGACCTCGCGAGCCGGTCCGCCGCGGAGATCGTCGTGACGGGCCGGCACGATCCGTGCATCGTTCCGCGGGCCGTCGTGGTCCTCGAGTCGGTGGGCGCGATCGCGATCGCCGATCTTGCGCTCACGGGGGGGTTCCTCGCGTGAGCGAGCGCAGGGTTCCGGTCGCCATTCTTGGGGCGAGCGGCTACATCGGCCAGCACTTCGCCCGTCTCCTCGCCGACCACCCGCGATTCGACCCTCTCCTGCTCGGCGCGGGCGAGCGCTCCGAGGGGAAGGCCCTGGGCGACGTCTGGCAGCTCTCCGAGCCACCCCCCCCGGCGCTCGAGGGACGGCGGCTGCGGCGTCTCTCGCCGGGAGGCCTCGCCCGCGCCGGGATCCGACTCGTGTTCTCCGCGCTGCCGTCGGGGACCGCCGGGGCCGTGGAGCAGGCGATCGCCCGCCGGGGGATCGCGGTCTTCTCGAACGCCGCCGACCACCGGTTGGACGCGCGCGTTCCGCTCCTAGTGCCCGAGGTGAATGCGGACCACCTTCGGATCGCTCCCGGACGCGGCCGACGGCCCGCCGTGCTGGTCACCAACCCGAACTGCTCCGCCGCGGGGCTCGTTGTCGGGCTCGCCCCCCTTCTCCCGCTCCTGGCCCCCACGGCCGTCCACGTCACGACGTTCCAGTCCCTCTCGGGAGCGGGCTACCCCGGGGTCCCCTCGCTCGCGATCACCGACAACGTCGTCCCGCACATCCCGGACGAGGAGGAGAAGATCGCCCGGGAGTCGAGCCGGATCCTGGGTCGGGTCCGGGCGACCCGGGTGGTGCCCCTGGCCGTCCCCGTCGTAGCGCACTGCGCCCGCGTGGGGACGCGGGAGGGCCACCTCGAGGCGGTCACGGTGCACTCGGATCGCCGCCCGACCGTCGGCGAGATCGTGCGGGCCTGGCAGCGGTTCGATCCGCTGTCGGGTCGGGATCTCCCGACGTCCCCGCATCCTCCGATCGTCGTCCGGGAGGAGAAGGACCGCCCTCAGCCTCTCCGGGACCGGTGGGCAGGCTCTCCGCCCCGGGCCCGGGGAATGGCCGTGACCGTCGGCCGGGTCCGATGGGAGCCGCCGTACCTGCGGTTCTTCCTCCTCGCCCACAACGCGGTCCGAGGAGGCGCAGGTGGGTCCGTTCTGAACGCGGAACTCGCGGTCGACGAGGGGCTCGTGGCCGTCGGCCGGGAGGGGTGAGCGGTGTCAGGACGGGCCGGCGTGGGGGTCGTCAAGTACGGGGGGGCGGCGCTGGCCGACCCCCGTCGGGTCGTCCGGGAGGTCGTGGGGCGCCACGCGGCGCATCGGCCGCTCGTCGTCGTCGTCTCGGCGCGCGAGGGAGTGACCGATCTCCTCGAGGAGGCGATCCAGCGGCGACGATCCGCCCGGCGTCGGGGCGAGATCGTCCGCGCGATCGAGTCGGCTCACAAGGGCCTCCCGTCCGAGGGTCGCCGGCATCTCGATCGGCTGCGCCGGCTGCTCGAGGACGCCGCGCGGGAGGACCGCGTGGACGGCCCGTTCGCGGATCGGGTCCGGAGCCAAGGTGAGCGCCTCGCGGCGCACTGGCTCTCGGCCGAGCTCCTCCGGGCGGGCGTCCCGGCCGTGCCGGTCGAGGCGGATCACCTCGGGCTGATCACCGACAACGCCTACGGCGCCTCCTGCATCGTCTTCGATCGCTCCCGAGAGCCCGTCCGGCGAGGACTCGGGCGGCTCCTTGCGCGCGGCGACGTGCCGGTCGTCACCGGCTACTTCGGACGGAGCCTCGAGGGTCGGGTCGCCACGCTCGGACGGGGCGGCTCGGACTACGCGGCGGCCGGCCTGGGAGCCCTGCTGGGCGCCCCGTGCGTGGAGCTCGTGAAACGCCACGTCTCCGTCTTCTCGGCCGATCCCCGCGAGGTACGCGACGCGCGCCCGCTCCGCTCCCTCTCGTACGAGGAAGCCGAGGAGCTCGCGCAGTTCGGCGCCCGCGTCCTCC
>JASIEC010000159.1 GCA_030046135.1 Thermoplasmata archaeon
CGCTCACCGAGATGGGACTCGGCCTCGCCCCCGCCGCCCGGGAACTGCGAGCCTGGGGGGAGCGATGGCTCCTCCCTCGGCGGCAGGCCGCGATCCGCGCCAACGCCACCCCCCGCCGGGTCCCGGTGATCCAGGGGGAGCTCCCGACGGTCGTCGTCGCGGAGTCGGACGGACGGGGTCGCCGGTAGGACGCGAGCCCCGGGACGGAACCGTCCCCGAGGAACCGTTCCACGGACCCCCCCTCCGCGGTTCATCTACTCCGGGGACGGTCGTTCCTTCGCAACCACCCCGAGAAGGGTCGTCAACATCGCCACAAGGGGACCTCGCCGGGTCCCGGGCGTGCGACGCCCCTTCTCACACCTCACCTTCCATCGTTCTTCGGAGCGAGCTTGGTTGACCGGATCTTCGTCGACATCGAAACGCGGTCGCGTGCCGCGGGCAAACCCAGTAAGGACGTAAGAAGCTGGTTTGAATTGCTGTCGCCACCGTGCGCGCCTTCGTTGCGCTCGAGCTCGCCCCTGGGTCTGGCGTCTCGTGGTCCGCCGGCACCGCCGACCATCTCACGCTCGAGTTCTTAGGGGAGGTTCCTGCTGACGAAATCCCTCGGATTGTAGATCTTCTCCGCTCCGTAGGAGCGACCTCGACGCCATTCGATCTTACAGTCAGTGGAGTCGGGGCGTTCCCGTCCGCGTCGGCGCCCCGTATTGTCTGGCTCGGTGTTACGGAGGGGCGGCGGGTCGCGGAGGACCTCGCCCACCGAATCCGCGAGGCGCTCGCCGATGTCGTTGCGGCCCCTACGGATCCGTTCGTCGCCCACGTCACTTGGTTCCGAGTCCGATCAGCGGAGGCGCGGCAGGCCGCCCTCGAGGTCCTGGACGGGCGGCGGGCCCCGCCGCCCGCCCGCACGAGCCGGATCCGCGAGTTCGTGCTCAAGGAGAGCTTACTTGGACCCCGGGGAGCAGTTCACCGGACAATCGAGCGGTTCCCCCTCGGGCACTCCGATCAGGACGGGTCGCGCCCGACGAGGTCGTAGTAGCGGTAGGCGGCCTCGCCGGCGGCGAAGCAGTAGCGCAGGGTCGTGAAGGGCCGTTTCAGCTCCGCCGCGCGCTCGCGGATCTCGGCGGCGGGCCGCCCGCGGTGGAGGAGGTCGTGGGCGAGCTCGGCGATCTGCTCCATCTCCTTCTCCCCCATCCCGAGGCGGGTCACCTCGGGGGTGCCGAGGCGGATCCCGCCCGGGCGCTTCGGGCTCGTGTCCCCCGGGAGGAGGTTCTTGTTCGCGACGAGGCCCGCGTCGGCGAGCCTCCGCGCCGCCTCCGCCCCGCCCCCCTCGGCGTCGGCGCGGACCGCGATCGTGTGGGAGCGCGTGAACCCGAGGTGCTCGCCGAGGACGTCGAACCCCCGGGCGTGCAGCGCCTGCGCGAGCGCCCGCGCGTTGGCGATCGTCCGGCGAGCGTACTCGCGCCCGAACTCGAGATGCTCGGCGAGGCTCACCGCGAGCGCCGCCATCGCGTGGAGGTGGTGGTTGCTCGTCACGCCGGGGAACGCTCCCGAGCGCAGCCGCTGAAGGAGCTCCTCGTCCCCCTCCCCGAGGAGGATCCCGTGCTGCGGGCCGGGGAGCGTCTTGTGCGTCGAGGCGCTCAGGACGGTGCACCCCTCCCGGAGCGGGTCCTGGAACTCGCCGCCCGCGATCAGGCCCAGGACGTGGGCGCCGTCGTACCAGCCGCGCGCGCCGATCTCCTCGAGCGTCGGGCGCAGCTCCTCGACCGGGAGCGGGAACAGGAACAGCGACAGGCCGAACAGGCAGGTCTTCGGGCGGACCGCCCTCAGGATCTCCCGCGTCTTCGCGACGTCGATCGTCATCCGCTCCGCGTCCCACGCGTAGTAGACCGGCTTCACGCCGCGCAGCCCGAACGCCCCGAACGCGGCGCTCGAGATGTGGGCGCCGTCGGCGAGGCGGCTCGTTCCCACGAGGTCCCCGGGCTCGGTGAGCGCCTTCAGGACCGCGAGGTTCGCGACGGTCCCCGAGATCGGGCGGACGTCCGCGAACGAGCAGCGGAACAGGCGGCGCGCGAGGTCGAGGCAGACGGTCTCGATCTCGTCGACCTGCTCGTTCCCCTCGTAGTACCGCTCCCCCGGGAGGCCCTCGGCGTACCTCGAGTGGAGGTCGGAGATGAGCATCTCCTTCGCGTACGGGGACAGGAGGTTCTCGCTCGCGATCAGCGGGATCGACCGCTCGAACCGGGCCGAGTGCTCCCGGGCGAGCGCCCGGAGGTGCGCGACGGTCTCGGCCATCGTCCGCCGCGATCCCGCTCCGGACGGGACCGGGGACCCCCCCACCCCCCGGTTTCCTGTGGACCCGCGGGCGGCCGGGGGCTTCGACTTCGCGGGCACGGGGGTCGCGGAGGGAGCCGTTCCTTCCCATATATCCCCCGTCGTCTCGGACGGAGGCGATGACGGAGGCGACCGCGAGGCCCTGGCCGGTCCGACGGCGGTTCGCCGTCACCTACCACGACATCGACGTCCTGGGCCACTTGAACCACGCCGCGTACTTTCCGATGATGGAAACGCTCCGCTGCGAGTACTATCTCCCGCTGCTCGGGACGAACGATCCGTCCCGGCTGGACATCATCCTCGCCGAGGCGTCGTGTCGCTACCTCGCCCCCGTCGCCTACGGGGAGGAGCTCGTGGGCGAGGTCGCTCCCGTCCGGCCTCCCGGACGGACGAGCTTCGTCCTCCTCTATCGGTTCACCGAGCCGACGCGCGGGGTCGTCACCGCGCGAGGGCGCACGGTGATCGTTACGTACGACTACCGGACCGCGTCGAAGCGACCGATCGCCGAGTCGGTCCGTGGTCGGCTCGATGCCGACGGGGTCGACCCTGCCGCCGAGGGGTGGACGGCGTAGGGTTCCAGTGGAAACGGGGGGGTGGGGGAGGTCGGTCGGGCCCCGGAACGGGGCCCGGTGCTAGGCCAGCAGGATTGCCGCCCGGAGGAACCCCGCGGGAACCCCGCGCGCTCCTCGGCCCCGTCACCCCGCCAGCGTCGACGGGTCACGGTAAGGCTGCTCCCGTCAGGACCTGACCCGGTGCCCGTGATGGATACCCGCTAGGGCGCTCCTCCGAGCGCCCGTCGCGGGACCCGCGGCCCGGCGGAACAGAGCGTCTGCGAAGCCACGCGGGACGCGCGACTCCTCCGAACGTCGCTCCTGCCTGTCACCCCCGCTAAGGACGGTTTCGGTGTGTAAGGGGACGCCCAACCCCCCGGTCCAGCCTAGCGCCCATCGACCGGCGGGGTCGTACTTAGCGCTTGGGACGCGGCGGCCCCGGGGCCCGGGGGCGCCCGGGCCTAGCGGATGTGCTCCAGGCTGAACGAGCCCAGGTTGAACGAGCGCTTCGTGAACGTGTAGCCGACCCAGCTCCTCGCCTGGGCGTCGCCGATGCCGCGGACCGCGAGGAACGTCTTCATCTGTTCGATCTTGAGGTTGAGCGAGCCGTCGACCATGTGCTCGAGCGTCTCGAGGTCCGCCTCGGAGTGCATGCCGCTCTCGAGGACGTAGTAGCCGACGGCCCCGTCGATCTTGCGCCGCCCGACGAACGGCTGCAGGAACCGGAACGTCGCGGTCGTGTCGAGGTAGGCGGTGATCGTCGAGACCGACTCGAAGATCAGCCGGTAGCCGTGGAACTTCGCCTTCAACTCCTCGGCGAACCCGTTGACCGTCTGGCCGAGCTGCTCGAGGATCGCCTTGTCCCCCGAGGAGAGGAACCGCACCCCGGGGGCCGCCGTCGGGGAGCTCACGGAGAGCGAGTAGACGTCGATGTACCGGAGCATCCCGGCGCGCTCGGCGTCCGCGAACTTGGGGTAGAGCGCCTCGAGGTCGTCGCGGACGTGCCGCCAGGTCTTGTCGGTCACGACCCAGATCGACGGGATCCCCAGCCGGAGGCCCTCCGTCGAGAAGAGGCGGGCGAGGACGTCCTTGCCCGTGTGCGCCGGGCCGTTCACCAGCACCTGGGCGCCCGCCGGGAACCCCCCGTAGAGCAGATCGTCCAGGCGGCGGACGCCGCTCTTCACCTTCACCTCGGCGCCGGCGGCGACGCTCTCCGCGTGGAGCTGGCTCGCCTCCGCCTGCGCGGCCGTGCCGCTCATCGTCTCGAGCTCGCGCTTGCGCTCCGCGAGCTCCTCCTCCCGGCCCCGGAGCTCGGCCTCGCGCTTCGCGAGCTCGTGCGACATCTCCTCGAGCCGCTGGGCCTGGTCGGTCTTCGTCGCGCCGGCACCGGTCTCCCGGCGGATCGTCTCCAGGCGCCGCGCCTCGAGGTCGAGCGCCTGCCGACGGACCTGGAGCTGCTGATCGAAGGAGGCGAGCTCCTTCTCCTTGAACTCGACGGACGTGCGGCGGCGGTCCGCCTCCTCCGCGCGCAGGCGGATCTCCTCGAACTTCGTGCGGAGCTCGTTCTCCCGGGCGACGAGGTCGCGCTCCCGGTCGGCGGCCTCCTGGAGCTGGCGGGCGAGCGCGGCCGGGACCGACGAGCCGTCCCGGGACAGGAGCGTCGCCTGGCCCTCGGCGCGCTCGGCGGCGCTCGAGAGGCGCCGGATCTCCCCCTCGAGCTGAACGACCCGACGCCGCAGCTCGGCCTCCCGGTCGATGAACTCGTGCTCCCGATCGGTGAACTCCGCGCGCAGGCGGCGCTCGAGCTCGGGGCTCCCGCCGGCGGGCCCGGCCGCGGCGGTGCCGGGGGCCGACGGGGCCGCGCCTTCCGGCGCCCCCGGGCCCTCGACGGCCGCGAGGCGGACCTTGAGCCCGGCGATCTCCTCCTCCTTCGCCCGGACCGCGGCGTCGCGCTCCTTGCCCTCGCGCGAGCGGACGTACTTGATCACGGCGATCGAGCCGCGCTTCACGTGCTCGACCTGCTCCTCGAGCTGCTTGCGCTTCGCCCGTTCGTCGAACAGCTGCCGCTGGAGGTCCTGGACCTCCTGGATCACCGCCGCCGGGTCGAACTGCCCCGAGGTGACCCGGTCGAGCAGCCCCGTGAGCCAGCGAACGACCGTCTCCTCGCGCTCGAGGACCGGGTCCAGGTGCGACCCCGACGTCGGGACGGGGCCGGACGCGCCGGCGTCGCCCGGGGCGGGCCCCGGGCCGGGGGCGGCGCCCGGCCGCCCGCTCTCGGAGGAGCGGATCCACTCCTCCATCGCCCGGTCGTCGCCGCCGATCCATTTCTTGAGAACGTCGGTCGATCCCTTCCGGCTCGGCGCGATCCGCGGCCGGGCGCTCCGCTCCGAGCGCTTCACGGAGCCGGCCCACTTCTCGACGATCCCGTCGACGTCGACCCCGGCGGGGGGCGCGGCGGGGGACCGGTCGGCGTCGCGGTGCACCAGGGCGCGGTCGGTGGCCGGGATCCCGAGGCGCTCGAGCGCGTCGGGGGAGAGCTCGCGGACGGCGTCGGGGCTCGTGTAGCCCGCGTCGACGAGGCGCTGGGCGCTGTCGCGGCGGACCCCGAGGGCTCGGGCGAGCTCCTCGACGGGGGCGATCCCCCCTTCCATCTCCCCGGGCGCTCCTCCGGCCGAACCGTCCATGCGGGGAGCTAGCTAGCGCGGCGAGGGGTCTTAATATACTCTGTCGCGCGGCGCGCGCCGCCGGCGGGGGAGATTCGCCCTCGACGGCCTAAAGAGCGGCGCGCGCCACGAGGCGCCGTGGACCTCGACGGGCGCGTCGAGCGGACGGCCCGCCACGCCGTCGAGGTGCTCACGCTCGAGGAGCTCCGCGCGCTCCTCGCGCGGAACGATCGGCCCCGGGCGTACATCGGCTTCGAGCCGTCGGGCGCCCTCACGGTCGCCCACCTCATCACCGCGCGCAAGATCCTCGACCTGGTCGAGGCGGGGTTCGACGTCACCGTCTTCCTCGCCGACTGGCACGCGTGGATCAACGACAAGCTGGGCGGCGACCTCGAGCGGATCCGAGCGTCGGGCCGCTACATGCAGGCGACGTTCGAGGCGCTCGGCGCCGATCCGGCGCGCGTCCAGTACCGCTGGGCGAGCGAGCTCGTCGGCGCTTCGGACTACTGGGCCCGCGTCGTCCGCGTCGCGAAGGCGACGACGCTCGCCCGGACCCGTCGGGCGATGTCGATCATGGGCCGCACCGAGGCCGAGTCGGCGGTCGACAGCTCGAAGCTGTTCTACCCGGCGATGCAGGCCGCCGACATCTTCGAGCTCCCCGTCGACCTCGCCTACGGCGGCCTCGACCAGCGGCGGGCCCACATCCTCGCGCGCGAGGTCGCGGCGAAGCGCGGCTGGCCCGCCCCCGTCGGGCTCCACACCCCGCTCCTCGGCTCGTTGAAGGGCTCGGGCCGGATGGACCCCGAGGCGGCGGAGGACGGCGCCGGGAAGATGTCGAAGTCGGACCCCGGCTCGGGGATCCCGCTCCCGACGGAGCGCGCCGAGATCGACGCGAGGATCAGGGGGGCGTTCTGTCCGGCGAAGGAGGTCGACGCGAACCCCGTCGTCGAGATCGTCCGCTACATCGGCTTCCCGTGGGAGGGACGGCTCGCGATCGAGCGCTCGCCGAAGCACGGCGGCGCGATCGCCTTCGCGACGGAGGAGGAGTTCCTCGACGCCTGGCGCGCCGGCCGCGTCCATCCCCAGGACCTCAAGGCCGCGGTGGCGGCGCTGCTCGACCGGCTCATCGAGCCCGTCCGCGCGCGCTTCCGCGATCGCCCCGAGCTCTCGCGCGCGGCGTTCGAGCGTCCCGGCCCCGCGCCGTCGGCCAGCGTTAAATAGCAAGGGCCGTACCTCGCCCCGCCCGCGAGCCGAGGACCCCCTCGGGGGTTCCGCTGAGGCAAGGACCATGGCGCGACCGATCTACGTGCGATTCGAGACGCCGAGCGACCTCGCCGACAAGGCCCTCCAGCTCGTGCAGGTCGCGAGCGAGACCGGCAAGGTCCGGGTGGGGACGAACGAGGTGACGAAGTCGAGCGAGCGCGCCGAGGCGAAGCTCGTCGTCATGGCCGAGGACGTCGACCCGGTCGAGATCCTCGTCCACGTCCCGATGCTCTGCGAGGAGAAGCGGATCCCGTACGTCTACGTCCCGAAGAAGCAGCGGCTCGGCCAGTCCGCCGGCCTCCAGAAGTCGGCCGCGAGCGTCGCGATCGTCGAGCCGGGCGAGGCGAAGGGCCTGCTCGAGGAGCTCGCCGGCGCGTTCCCGACCCTGAAGAAGTGAGGACCGCCCGGCGCACGGTGGAACGATGGCCGAGGAGAAAGGCTCGCCCGCCGAGGTCGTCGAGCTCGTCGGTCGCACCGGGATGGCCGGCGAGGCGACCCAGGTGAAGGTCCGGGTCCTCGGCGGCCGCGACCGGGGCAAGATCATCACGCGCAACGTCGCGGGCCCGATCCGCCTCGGGGACGTCCTCATCCTGCGCGAGACCGCGCGCGAGGCCCGCAAGCTGTCGGTCCGGTAGGAGCGCCGATGGTCGTCAAGCGGACCTGCTCGTTCTGCGCCGGCGAGATCGAGCCCGGCACGGGCGCGATGTTCGTGAAACGCGACGGGACGGTCTTCCACTTCTGCTCGTCGTCGTGCCGCAAGCAGCAGCTGCGCCTCGGGCGCGTGGGCCACCGGTTCAAGTGGACCCGCGCCTACGAGCTCAAGCGCACCGCCGACCGAGCCTCGATCGCCCGCGCCCCCCGCGCCACGGCGCCGGTCCGGCCACCCTCCCCTCCGCCGGCCCGAGCCCCCGACGCCGCCCCCGCGAAGCCCGCGGCGACCGCGGCCAAGCCGCGCGCGAAGACGTCGACGACGAAGCGGCCCGCCAAGCCCAAGGCGCCCGCCCGGCCCGCCTCCCCGCCGACCGACGACGCTCCCCCGGCGGCGTAGGCACGTTTCCCCTCGACGGGAAGGGGTAAGCCTCCCCGGTCCCCGGCGCCCTCGAGCGTGGCGCGCGACGAACCCTGGAGCTCCCCGAGCGAGATCGCCGAGTTCGTCTACTGTCCTCGCGCGCTCCACTACCGCCGGACCCGGGCCCCGCCCGTCGACGAGCCCCGCCTCGCGGCCGGCGCGAGGTTCCACGCGCGCGAGCTCTCGGGCGAGCGGCGCCGGGCGGAGCACGGCCTCCTCCTCTGGGCGGCCCTTCTCGCCGCGGGGGCCGTGGCGGCGCTCGGTGTCGTCGTCGGGCTCGGGGGGATCCGACCCTGACCGTCCTCGCCGCCCTCCTCCTCGTCGGCGTCGGAGCCGCCGGGATCGCCTGGGCCGCGCGAGAGCTCGCGGCGCGCCGGCGGGAGCTCGCGGTCGGACGCCTGGTCGCCGCCGACGTCGAGGGCGGGGGGCCGATCGCCCTCACGTCCGAGCGGTACCGACTGCGCGGCCGGCCGGACGCGATCCGCCGCGCGCCCGACGGAACGCTCGTCCCCGTCGAGGTCAAGCGGAGGACCGCGCCGTCCGGCGGACCGTTCCCGTCGCACCTCGCCCAGCTGTGGGCGTACTCGCTCCTCCTCGAGGAGACGACCGGCCGGCCGCCGCCGTTCGGGATCCTCCGCTACGGCGACCGGGACGTCCGGGTCCCGTGGGACGACCGGGCGCGGGACCGGCTCCTCGCGATCCGCCGGGAGATCGCCCGGCCGTACGATGGGCGAGCGACCCCCGGCGTGGCGCGGTGCCGGCGCTGCCGCTGGGCTCCGATCTGCGACGCCCGCGCGACGGGCGAGTGAGCGGGCCCCGCGCCCCGGCTCCCCCCCGCCGCAGCAACGCTTTACCCGCGGCGCCCCCTCCTCGCCCTCGATGGCGGAAGGGACGGTCGAGCGGACGCTCGTGCTCGTGAAGCCGGACGGCGTCCGGCGGGGCCTCGTCGGCGAGATCGTCGGCCGCCTCGAGCGCAAGGGGCTGAAGCTCCTCGCCGTGAAATCCGTCCGCGTGCCGAGGGAGCTCGCCGAGCGCCACTACGCCGAGCACCAGGGCAAGCCGTTCTACCCCGGGCTCCTCGAGCACATCGCCTCGGGTCCGGTCGTCGCCCTGGCCGTCGAGGGCCGGAGCGCGATCGCGGTGGTGCGGCTCCTCGTCGGCGCGACGAACCCCCAGGCGGCGGCCCCCGGGACCGTCCGCGGCGATCTCGCGCTCGGGATCACCCCGAACCTGATCCACGCGAGCGACTCGGCCGCGTCGGCGGACCGGGAGCTCGCGCTGTACTTCCGTCCCGAGGAGTACCTCGCCTACACCCGGGTCGGCGAGGAGTACGCGTAGGCGGATGGCCCCCTCGCTCGACGACGCGGCCCGGGCGATCCGGCGGGGCGAGCTCGTCGTCGTCCCGACGGACACGCTGCTCGGCCTCGCGGCGGCCGCGGGGGATCGGACCGCGGTCGACCGGCTGAGGGACGCGAAGGGGAGGCCCGAGCATCTGCCCCTCTCGATCGCCGTCAGCTCGACCGAGGAGCTCGAGCCGTACGCCCGGCTCGCCCCGAGCGGCCGCGGCTTCGTCCGCCGGCACCTGCCCGGACCGTTCACGATCCTCGCGACGCCGAGCCCGAAAGCCCGGCGCGAGCTCGATCCCCGCGTCGCGGCCGGGCGGACGATCGGGCTCCGGGTCCCGGACCACCCCGCGATCCGCGAGCTCTGCCGCCGCGTGGGCCCGATCACCGCGACGTCGGCGAACCGTCACGGCGAACGTCCTGCGCGGTCGGTCGCGGAGGCGCGCCGGGCGTTCGGCCGGTCGGTGCGGGTCTACCTTCCCGCGCGCCCGCGGCCGTCGGGGGTCCCCTCGACGCTCGTCGACCTCACCGGGGCCCGGCCTCGCCGGGTCGCGCGCCGATGAGCCCGGGTGCGCGCTACCCGCCGGACCTCGACCGGTGGCGGGAGGCCGCCCGCATCGCTGCCGGCGCGCGCGAGCTCGGCGTGCGCCTCGCGGTCCCGGGGGCGAAGCTCGGTGAGATCGCCGAGGCGGTGGAGGCGTCGATCCGAGCGGCGGGGGCCCAGCCCGCGTTCCCGGCGAACCTCTCGCGCAACGTCGAGGCGGCCCACTTCACTCCCGACGTTGGGGACCGCGCGGCGCTCGCGACGGGGGACCTTCTCAAGGTCGACGTCGGCGCGCATCTCGACGGCGCGATCTCCGACACCGCTGACACGGTCGAGGTCGGAGGCGGGCGGCGCCACGCGCACCTCGTCGACGCGGTCCATGCGGGGCTCGCGGCCGGGGTCGCGGCGGTGCGCCCGGGCGGGCCGGTCGAGGCCGTCGGCCGGGCGGTGGCGGAGGCGATCCGGCGCCGGGGCCTGAAGCCGATCGTCGACCTCACCGGCCACTCGATCGAGCGCTATCTCCTCCACGCCGGCAAGGCGATCCCGAACGTCCCCGGGGCGAGCGACGCGGTGTTCGTCGAGGGGGAGATCGTCGCGATCGAGCCGTTCGCCACGAACGGCGAGGGGCGGATCGAGAACGGGCCGTTCGGCCACATCCTCCGGTTCCGCCGTCCGCCCCCCGAGCGCGACGCGCCGCTCGCCCGGCTCTACGAGCGGTTCCGGACCCTCCCGTTCACCGTCCGCTGGGTGCCGGACGCGGAGGAGCGGGCCGCCCTCGAGCGGGCGCGTCGGCTCCTCCAGTCGTACCCCGTCTTCCTCGAGCGAGGCGGCGGGCTCGTCGCCCAGGCCGAGCACACCGTCCTCGTCGGCCCCGAGGGGGCCGAGGTGCTGTCGGCCCGGAGCGGGGGCGCGCGCTAGCTAGCGGCGAGGGTTCTCGAACTCCGCCCGGGCGAGCCGGGTCCCCGCGACCATCGCCTCGAGCTTCGCGCGGGCGACCTCGAGCCGCCGGGTCCGGAGCCCGCAGTCCGGGTTCACCCAGAGGCGGGAGGGGTCGCCGAGGTACTTCGCCGCGCGGCCGATCCGCTCGGCGACCTGCCGGGGCGTCTCGACCGGGTCCCGGTGCACATCGAGGACGCCGAGGCCGATCGACGGGTGGCCGGGGTACTCCCGCAGCGTCCTCAGGACCTCGTAGCCGTCGGCGCCGTCGCCGTCCCGGTTCGCGAACTCCCAGGCCCACTGACGGCACCGCTTCGCTTCGAGGAGGCCCGGGAGGAGCGCGCGGTAGTCGGAGAAGCAGACGTGCATCAGGAACTCCGCGTCGATCCCCTCGGTCGCGGCGTTGAACCCCTCGACCAGGAGGTCGGTCTCCTCGGGGTGCGTGCCGGCGGCCGGCTCGTCGAACTGGATCGTGCGGCAGCCGTGCTCGACCAGGGCGAGCACCGTCGGGCGGACCGCGCGCCGGGCGAGGTCGACGACGAACTCCCGCTTCGCCGCCCGGCGGGCCGCCGGCCCCTTCCAGCCGGGCTGGCGCGCGAGGTAGTACTCGTCGTACGACCAGTCGGCGAGCGTGTACGGGCCCGTGAGCGGCAGCTTCGGCTCGGCCTTCGCGTGCCGCCGGACGAAGTCGAACTCCTCCACGTGGAGCGGGTGCTCGAGGCCCACGCGGTCGACGACCGTCGCCTTGCGGTAGTACTTCGAGTCGAACGAGCGGACGTGGCCCTCGAGCCGGAAGCCGGTCATCCGGCGGATCGGGTACTCGTACATCTCGATCCGGCGGGCCTCGCCGTCGTAGACCCGGTCGAGGCCGACGGTCTCGAGGAACCGGAGACCGAAGAGCGCGCCCAGGTCGCGGACGGCCTCGGGCGCGAGCTCGGCGGCCCGTCCCGCGAGCACGGCGTTCCGGGCGTCGGGGAGGTCGCGGGCGAAGCCGATCGCCTCGTCCCAGCGCGAGAACTCGGCCTGGGCGTCCGCGTCCCAGCCCCCGTCGCGCGTGCCGAGCGTCTGCCATCGGGGACGGGCCAGGCTCCCGATCTCCTGCGTCGGGAAGAGGGACCCGCTCATCGGGCCGGCCCTCCTGCGAGCGTCGACCGCGCCCGGGCGAGGATCTCCACCTTCCGGGTCGCGGACTCGGCGGAGAGGAGGTCGAGCGGGGCGCCGGGACCGAGCCACACCGGGCCCGCGCGCCGTCGCGTCGCCGCCGCCCGGACGACGCGGACGACCTCCGCCGGGTCCTCGGCGAGGGTCGTGCGGGGGTCGAGCACGCCGAGGCCCAGGCCGCGGCCCTCGGGGCCGGGCGGGATCCGGTCGACCTCGGTGTCGGCGAGATCGATCCCGACCGCCGAGACGTCGAGACGGTCGAGGAGGGGGAGCGCGGGCGCGGCGTCCGCCGCGTACGTCCAGACGATCGACGTCCCGCCGTCGGCGGCCCGTCCGATCGAGCGGTACGCCTCGACGACCGACTCGGCCATCGGGCCCGTCGGGGACCGGGTGACGAGGAGCGGATCGGAGAAGAGGAACGAGCCGAACCCCTGGCGGCGGAGGTCGGCGACCTCGTCCCCGAGCAGACGGCCGAGCCGGTGGACGACCGCGAGGTCCGTCTCGCCCGAGCGGTTGTCGAGCAGCTGGCCGAACGTGTACGGTCCGGGGAGGAGGATCCGGGCGCGACCGGGCCCCTCCCGGAGCGGGGGCGGCAGGCCGGCCGCGAACGCCCCCGGCACGCGACCGGGCGGGGCGAGCAGGACCGGCTGCCGGAAGAACGTGTTCGTGCTGAGCCACCGGGTGAGCGACCCGATCGCGAACCCCTCCCATCGCTCGGCGATCGGTCGGAAGAGATCCGGCGAGCGGAGGAACCCGGCGGTGAGGGCATCGCACCCGAGGCGGCGCTCGAGCTCCACCACCGCGAGCTCCCCGCGGCGGAACTCCTCCTCCACCGACGCGGCGGGGACCCGGCCCCGGTCGAGGTCGCGCGTCGCGCGCACGAGCGCCTCCGACCGCGGGAACGGGCTGGTCAGCGCGACATTGAGCTCCATCGAGGCCCGAAACCCCGGTCGGCGCACTTAACGCGAGCGCCGGACCCGAGGGTTGCGGCGGCGTCAAGCCGCTTGCGCGGACCGAAATCCGGGCCGCGGGGCGAGCCGCCGCGATCGGCCCGGCGGGTCGCCGTCGAGGGCGCGGCCGGGGCGCGGCGCCGGAGCTCCGTCAATTGCCGAACCGTGGGAACGTCTCGAACAAAGCGTAAATAGGCCCCCGCGCGGTCTCGTTGTCCGCCGATGGCCGAGAGTTCGAGTTCGCCGGGACCCCCGTCCCGGCTCGGCCGCCGGAGCCGCCCCCGGTCCCCCGAGGCGGTCGCCGAACGGCGGCGCTCGAGCCGGACGGAGGCGCTCGGGCGCCGGGCGCTCGAGCTCTCCCGGTTCTACGGGGGCAAGATCGAGACGGTACCGAAGGTGCCGGTCCGGTCGCTGCGGGACTTCTCGCTGTGGTACACGCCCGGGGTCGCCGAGGTATCGCGGGCGATCCACGCCCACCCCGACCTCTCGTTCGACGTGACGGGGCGGTGGAACACCGTCGCGATCGTGACCGACGGCTCCCGGCTCCTGGGCCTCGGCGACATGGGACCCGAGGCCGCCCTCCCGGTGATGGAAGGGAAGGCGCTCCTGTTCAAGTTCCTGGGAGGGGTCGACGCGTTCCCCCTCCCGATCCGGGCCCCGACGCCGGCGGAGTTCCTCCAGACGGCCGAGGCGATCGCGCCGGCCGTCGGGGGGATCAACCTCGAGGACATCGCGTCCCCGAAGTGCTTCGGCCTCCTCGAGGAGCTGACCCGGCGGCTCGAGATCCCCGTCTGGCACGACGACCAGCTCGGGACGGCGGCCGCGACCGTCGCCGGGCTTCTCAACGCGCTCCGCCTCACCCACCGCTCCGTCGGGGAGGCGAGGACGGTCCTCCTGGGCGCGGGAGCCGCGAACCTCGCCACCGCCCGGCTCCTCCTCGCGCTCGGCCACGACCCGCACCGGCTCACGCTCGTCGACCAGCGCGGGGTCCTGCACGCCGAGCGGGACGACGTCGACGAGCTCATGGTCCGCAACCCCTGGAAGTACCGCCTCGCCCTCCGCACGAACGGAGGGGGCCGGACCGGTGACCTGGTGCGCGCCGCCGAGGGGGCCGACGTCCTCGTCGCCGCCTCGACCCCGGTCCCGGGGACCGTGCGTCCCGAGCATCTCCGGGCGATGGCCCGCGACCCGATCGTCTTTGCCCTCGCGAACCCCGTGCCCGAGATCTGGCCCGATGTCGCCCGCTCGGCCGGGGCGGCGATCGTCGCGACCGGGCGGAGCGATTTCCCGAACCAGGTGAACAACTCCCTGGTGTTCCCCGCCGTGTTCCGGGGGGTCCTCGACGCGCGCGCCCGGGCGATCCCCGAGGAGGTCGTCCTCGTGGCGGCCCGCGCGCTCGCCGCCGGGGCGGAGCGCCGGGGGCTCGGGCCGAGCCACCTGCTCCCGACGATGGAGGAGCCCGAGGTGTTCCCCGAGATCGCGGCCGCCGTCGCCGACGAGTCGGTGCGTCTCGGGATCGCGCGCCTTCGCCTGTCGCACGACGAGTTCCTCGAGCGGGCCCGGGCGCTGATGGGCCGGCCCCTCCGGCTCGTGCGCGCCCTCGCCCGGGCCCACCTCACGCCGCCGATGCCCCGGGGTCCCGGCCGGCCGCGGAAGGCGGCATGACGGTCGAGGAGGGGAGCGCCTCCTCGCCCCCCGGTCCGGCGGAGCGCGCCGCCGCCCCGCTCCACCTGCGGCCGGCGACCGCCGCCGACATCCCGAGCCTCGTCCCCCTGCTCCTGCGCCTGAAGCGCCTCAACGAGGAGTTCGACCCCCTGCTCCGCGTCCGGGACGACGCGCCCCAGCAGGCGCGCGCGATCCTCGAGAGCCAGATCGCCGACCCGAAGGCTCTCGTCCTCGCCGCGGAGGGGGTCGGCCCGGACCGGGACAAGCTCGTCGGGTTCGTCCGCGCGATCGTGCGCGAGCGGCCGTTCTACACGCCCGAGTTCGAAGGGGTGATCGTCGACATCTACCTCCTCCCGCTCTATCGTCGGCGAGGGGTCGGGGAGTACCTCCTCCGCGAGGTGTCGTCGGCGCTGAAGGCGAAGGGGGCGGGCGTCGTCACCGCCGAGTTCCCGGCGCAGAACGAGATCGCGAGCCGGTTCTACGCGAAGCGCGGGTTCCGCCCGATCACGCTCATCCACGCGCGCAGCCTGTAGCTCCCGCCCGCGGGTTTCCGCGAACGTTAAACGCGGCGGCCCTCCTCGCCCCTCGATGGCGAAGATGGCCGCGACCGCGAGCCCCCCCAAGTTCCTCCGGCGGGGGAAGGTGAAGGAGGTCTACGAGGTCTCCCCGACCGAGCTCGAGTTCCGGTTCACGAACGCCATCTCCGTCTTCGACAAGACGATCCCGAGCGAGATCCCCCACAAGGGCGAGACGCTCGCCCGGACGGCGGCGCACTGGTTCGGGCTCTGCGACCGCCTCTCGATCCCCCACCACTTCCTCGGGCTCGCGGGGCCGACGTCGATGCGCGTGCGGCGCGTGCAGGTCGTCCCGCAGCCCCGGTCGCTCGGGCCGCACCCCACGAACTACTTGGTCCCGCTCGAGCTGATCGTCCGCTACTACCTCGCGGGCTCGATGTGGGACCGGGTGACCCAGGGGAAGGTGACCGCCGAGGCGCTCGGCTTCCCCTCGGGGAAGAAGCTCGAGTACGGGATGAAGCTCCCCGAGCCCCACTTCGAGGTGACGACGAAGCTCGAGCCGGTCGACCGGCTCCTCCCGCGCGACGAGGCGCTCGAGCTCGCCTGCCTCGAGCCGGCCCAGCTCGAAGCGATCCGCGAGACGATCCTCACGATCGACGAGGCGATGCAGCGCGAGATCGGCCCCCGCGGGCTCCTGCACGTCGACGGGAAGAAGGAGTTCGGGGTCGACGCGGAGGGGGTCCTCCGGGTCGTCGACACGTTCGGCACCGCGGACGAGGACCGGTTCTGGGACAAGGACGCCTACGCCCGGGGGCGCCAGGTCGACTTCTCGAAGGAGTTCGTCCGCCAGCACTACCGGCAGGCGGGGTACTACGAGCTCCTCTCCCGCGCGCGGGCGTCGCACGCCGCCGAGCCGCCGATCCCGCCGCTCCCCCCGCTCCTCGTCGACGAGGTGAGCCGCCTCTACACGACCGTCTTCGAGCGCCTGACGGGGGCGCCGTTCTCGCCGCGCCCGCCCCCCTAGCGCGCTCCCCGGTCGGGGGCCGCGGCGTTCACCGTTTCGGCACCCCTCCCTCGGGCTTATCTCCCGACCCCGCCGTTCGTCGACTCCGCGCCGATGACCTCGAAAGCCGCCCCCCGCGCGACGAGCGCCGACGAGCCCGAGCCCGCCCCGAAGCCCGAGATCGCCCTCGAGGACCTCCCGGGGATCGGGAGCGCCACCGCGGAGAAGCTCCGCGACGCGGGCTACACCGACCTGATGGAGCTCGCGGTCGCCTCGCCGGGGGACGTCGCCGAGGCGGCGGAGATCGGCGTCGCGATCGCGCAGAAGATCATCTCCGAGGCGCGCCGCCGGGCCGACGTCGGCGGGTTCGAGAGCGGCGCCGCGGTCCTCGAGCGGCGTCGGCGGCTCGGCCGCGTCACCTCCAACTCGAAGGCGCTCGACGAGCTGCTGGGCGGCGGGGTGGAGACCCAGGCGATCACCGAGTTCTCGGGCGAGTTCGGGACGGGGAAGACCCAGATCGCCCACCAGATCGCGGTCGCGGTCCAGCTCCCGGCCGCGCAGGGGGGGCTCGAGGGGGAGGCGGTCTACATCGACACCGAGTCGACGTTCCGGCCCGAGAGGATCGTCGACATGGCGAAGGGGATGGGGCTCGACCCGACGGCGACCCTCGAGCGGATCCACGTCGCCCGGGCGTTCAACTCGAACCACCAGATGCTGCTCGTCCAGAAGGCCCAGGAGCTCGCCCGCGAGAAGCCGATCCGGCTGCTCGTCGTCGACTCCCTCACCGCCCACTTCCGCAGCGAGTACGTCGGACGGGCCGAGCTCGCCCCTCGCCAGCAGCTGCTCAACAAGCACCTCCACGAGCTCCTCCGCTTCTCGGACGCCTACAACGCCGCGATCGTCGTGACGAACCAGGTCTCGTCGCGGCCGGACATCCTCTTCGGCGACCCGACCCGCCCGATCGGCGGGAACATCGTCGCCCACGCGGCGACGTACCGGATCTACCTGCGGAAGTCGAAGCCGCCGCGCCGGATCGCCCGGCTCATCGACTCCCCGAACCTCCCCGAGGGGGAGGCGGTCTTCTCGCTCACGACGGAAGGGGTCCGCGACTAGCCCAGCCGCCGGACCGCGACCGCCTTCACGTAGAGGTAGACGCGGGCGCCGACCGCGAGCCGGAGTCGCCGGACCGACCCTTCCGTCAGCGCGACGCGGACCGGCCGGCGCGCCCAGAGGACGCGGAGGACCGACGTCCCGTCGCCCTTCGTCCGGACCCCCTCCACGGTCCCCTCGAGGACGTTCCTCGCGGAGAGGGAGACCTTCCGCCGGCCGACGACGAACGCCTCGGGATCGACCCCGACGTCGACCCGCGCGCCGTCCGGGGCCCGGAACGCGACGGCGAGCTCCCCCGAGGGGGAGAGCGCCACCCGCGGCGACGGCCCGCCCCGGTACACCCCGCTCCACCGGTTCGCCGCCGGCGGGAGGCCCGAGCCCGCGCGCAGGAGCGAGCGGCCGAGGCGCGTGAGCCGGCTCCCGCCGTACCCCGGGCCCCCGCGGACCGCCTCGACGACGGGCGCCCCGTAGAGCCGGCCGAGCCGGGCGAGGCGGTAGACGACGCGGTCCCGCCCCACGCCGAGGGCCCGGGCCGCGCTCGCCGCGTTCGGTTCCTTCGCGAGCCGGCCGAGGAGCCGGCGATCGAGCGGCGTCACCCAGCGGTCGTCGCGGGCGGTCATCGAGCGTCCCCGAGCGGCTTCCACCCCTCCGGCTCGACGCGAAGGGCGACGCGGTCCCCGACCCGCACCCCGGGCGGGTCCCGGCTCGGTCCCGATCGGACGGTGAGCGAGCCGTCGCGGAACGCGACGACCCAGCCGCCGGCGGTCCACCGCACGGCGGCGACCTCCGCGCGGGGGCCCCCGTCGGTCGCGCCCGTCCACCGGACCGCGTCGGCCGGCACGACGATCCCCTCGGAGCCCGCGGCCGCGAGCAGGCGGGGCGCGAGGCCCGCGTCGTGCGCCGCCTCGAGCTCCGCGAGGGAGTAGAGGTTCTCGTAGCCCAGGAACCGGGCGGCGAACCGGTCGAGCCGGCCCGCGGCGAGCCCCTCGGGGGGCCCGTCGAACCGCGCCCGGCCCCCCTCGAGGACCACGAGCCGGGAGGCGAGGCCGAAGGCGACCGCCGGGTCGTGCGTGACGAGCAGGAGCGGGATCCGTTCCGCCTCGAGGACGGTCCTCAACAGGCGCAGGAGCTCGTCGCGGCTCTCCACGTCGAGCGCCGCGAGCGGCTCGTCCCAGAGAAGGACCCGGGGCTCGGCCGCGAGCGCCCGGGCCATCGCGACGCGCTGGCGCTCCCCCGAGCTCAGCTCGGCGGGGTACCGGGCCTCGAGGCGACCGAGCCCGAACCGCTCGAGCCACGTCGCGGCCCGCCGCGCTCGGTCGGGGTGGCCCTGGAGGTCGAGAGGGTAGCGGACGTTGGCGCGGACGCGAAGGTGCGGGAAGAGCCCGAGGTCGGGCGGCACGAAGCCGAGGCCGCGCCGCTCGGGCGGCAGCCGCTCGATCGCCCGCCCGTCGAGCCGGATCGTCCCGGACCTCAGCGGCAGGAACCCCGCGATCGCCCGCAGCAGGGTCGTCTTGCCCGCGCCGGACGGGCCGAGGACGACCGTCGCCTCGCCGCCCCCCGCGTCGAGGCGGATCGGCCCCAGGCGGAACGAGCCGTGGACGGCCTCGAGGTCGCGGACCTCGAGGGCCGTCAGGAGAACCACCTCCCCCGCGCCCAGGCGAAGCCGCTGCGGTCGAGGAGGCGCACGCCGAGGAAGATCGCGAGGGCGACGAGGACGAGCAGCGCCGCCGCGCTCGTCGTCCCCGGGAGGCCGACGGTCCCGTAGAGGTTGAAGATGTAGACGGAGGCGGTGGTGGTCGGCGGCCCGTTCCAGCCCGCGCCCGGGACGATGGCGTAGGCGAGGATCAGGAACCCCCCGACCTCGCTCACCCCGCGGGCCCACATGAGCAGCGCCCCGGTGAGGATCCCCCGGGCGGCCGAGGGGAGGGAGACCGTGAGGAACGCCTCGCTCGGCGTCGCGCCGAGCGACCGGGCCGCCTCGACCGTCCCGTCGGAGACGGAGCGGAAGGCGAGCTCGGAGGTGAGGACGACGTACGACGCCCCGACGTACAGCATGACGAGCACGACGCCCCCGATCGAGTCGAAGATCGGGAGCCCGAGCGACAGGGCGAGCCGCCCGAGCGGGGCCGAGGGGGCGAAGAGGAGGAGGAGGGCGAGCCCGACGACGAGGTGCGGGATCGCGACGGGGAGCAGGACGATCGACGAGACGATCGAGCGGCCCGGGAACCGGTAGCGGGCGAGGGCGTAGCCGAGCGGGACCCCGGTGAGGAGCCCCAGGCCGACCGCGATCCCCGAGCTCAGGAGCGTGAACTCGATCGAGATCCGGAAGCCGACGTTCCGCGCCGCCTCCCACAGGCCCCCCGCCCCCGCGTAGAGGAACAGCGCGACGAGCGGGAGGACGAACAGCCCGACGAGCGACGCCGACAGCAGCCCGCCGAGCGTCCGTCGGAGGACGGTGGGGGCCCCGTCCAGCATCGACGGCGGGACCCCCGGGCCGCGGGCTCAGGTGATGAGCGCCGAGAGGTACGAGGGGAGCGCGACGATGCCTCCCGTGGTCGATCCGCTGAGCGCCGCCGGAAGATGGGACGGCTGGTCGGTCCACATCGGGGCGAGCACCGAGAAGCCGTCGGTCGACAGGGTCGAGGCCGTCGCGTTCGAGAGCAGGAACTCCGCGAAGGCGAGCCCGAGGACCGCGTGGGGAGCGGTCGACGGGACCGTGAGGGCGAAGAGCACCGGGACGCCGACGTCCGTCGCCGTCCCCGAGCTCGTGATCACCTTGGTCGAGACGGTCCCGTAGTTCGCGACGTCCGTGGACGTCGTGCCGCCCAGGTTCACGGACGGGGCGAGCGGGATGTACGTCAGGTGATCGGCGATGGCGTACGACTGGTAGATGAGGTAGGCGTCGACCTCCCCGGTCTGGAGGGCCGTCGCCGCGACGTTCTCGGCCACGTACTTGACGGAGGAGGTGGGCACGGCGAGGGCTCCCTCGCCGCCGGTGAAGAAGTGCCCGTAGAACGCTCCCCCGTCGCTCTCGAGCGCGTCCTCGAGCTCGAGGACGATGATCGCGTTGACGCCGAGAGGGTCGGAGCTCGCGTTGGGGGTCCCGAGGGTGACGCCCGAGGCGACGATCGCCTTGGACCAGTTCAGCGCGGTGACGCCCTTGAGCGCGGGGACCGAGTCGTTGTACGCGAGGACGACCGGGTCCGAGGCGAAGACGACCTCCCAGCTGGCGACCGTGCTCGCCATCGGCTCGAGATGCTCGGGGATCACGCGGTAGTCGGCCGAGACGAAGATGTCGTACGGCTGGCCGCCCGCCGCGAGGGCGGTCGCCCCGTCGGTGCTCCCCTCGTACAGCTGCAGCGACGAAGGCGCCGAGACCCCCGGCGTCTCGTTCGCGAACTGGGAGGCGAGCGCGGGCATGAGCCCCGCCGGCGCGAGGCTCCCGGCCGCGATGATGGCGAGGTCGCCCGCGGTGCTCGCCGCGGGGCCGGGGTGGGCGAGCCACCCGCCCGCGAACCCGGCGACGGCGCACACGGCGGCGACTCCGACCACGACGGCGATCGTCCCTACTAGTCGCATGGATGTGGGATTCTGCCACATCAATTAAAGGTGCGCCCGCCGGCCGGGAGGGGCGTAGCGGAACCAGGCGAGCCCGACGACCGCCGAGGAGGGGACGCTGCCGAACTGCCGGCTGTCGCGGCTCGCGGCCGCGTTGTCCCCGACGAGGTCGAGCTGGCCCTCCGGGGGCGACGGTCGCGCCCCGCCCGCGGCGTCGGGCGTCGGCGCGATCCGCTTGAGGAGGAGATGTCCCGGCCGCTCCGGGTCCCTCGCCACGACGACGTCCCCGGCCGCGAGCGGACGGCCCGGCGTCGGGTCGACGTAGAGCCGATCCCCGGGCAGGAACGCCGGCCGCATCGAGTCGTCCCGGACGACGAACCGTCGGCTCCTCCACCGCCGCCGGAACTCCCCCCGCACGGACGGCTCCCCCGCTCCGTCCGGCAACCTTATCCTCCGCCCGACGTGTGCGCGGCCATGTCCGCCCGTTCGTGGGTCCGCGGCCGGCTGATCGACCTTCTCGACGCCGTCTCCCCGCCGGAGCCGGTCGACGCGCACTGCGACATCCCGTGCGGTATTTATGACCCGCACGAGGCCCAGATCGCCGCCCTCACCGTCCTCCGGATGGACCAGCTGATCGCCGAGGCCCCGGCCCCCGCCGCCGACGCGAAGCCCGAGGACCGGGCGGGGTACGGCTCGAAGCTCGCGCGCTACACGCTCGTCAAGGAGCAGCACGCCGAGCGCGTGAAGCACGAGATCCGGGTCATCTGGGGCGACTACGTCACCCCCGACCTCGCGAAGCAGCATCCCCAGCTCGGGGAGCTGACGTTCAAGATCCTGAAGCAGGCGTCCAAGGCCCGGCAGGGCTCGGCGGTCGCCGACGCCCAGGATCTCGTGAAGCTCGTCCAGGAGTTCGCGGAGCTGTTCTGGACGACGAAGGGCGCGAAGAGCCGGCGCCAGCCGTCCCTCCAGAAGGTCGGGGGCGAGATCGTCGTCCCGGTCCCGGCGTAGGGGACCCCGGTCGCACGGCAGGGCGGAGCCGGATGAGCGAGGCCGTCGCGCTCGACGGCCGCTCGCTCACGCTCCCGACGTTCCTCGGGGTCGCCCGGTCGGGCGCGCCGGTCGCGATCGCTCCGGCCGCGCTCGATCGGGTCCGGGCGAGCCGGGGGGCCGTCGAGCGCGCGGTCGCCGCCGGGCGCGCCGTCTACGGCGTGACGACCGGCTTCGGCGCGCTCTCCACGGTGACGATCCCCCGCGAGAGCGTGCGAGCCCTCCAGACGTCGCTCGTCCGCAGCCACGCGAGCGGCACCGGCCCTCCCCTGCCCGCGGAGGTCGTCCGGGGCGTGCTGCTCCTCCGAGCGAACTCCCTCGCCCGGGGCCTTTCGGGCGTGCGCCCCGAGGTGGTGGAGCTCCTCGGCGAGATCCTCAACCGGGGCCTCGTCCCGTGGGTCCCCGAGCAGGGCTCGGTCGGCGCGTCGGGGGACCTCGCCCCGCTCGCCCACCTCGCGCTCGCCCTCACGGGGGAGGGTTCGTTCGTCGGCGCCGGCGGGTCGCCGATCCCCGCGCGCGACGCGCTCGCCCGCGAGCGGCTCCGTCCGGTGGAGCTCGAGGCGAAGGAGGGGGTCGCGCTGCTCAACGGGACGTCGCTGATGGCCGCCTACCTCGCGCTCGGGGTCGCGGACGCCCGCGGGCTCCTCGAGGCCGGGACGGTCGCGGCGGCGATGTCGGTCGACGCGCTCGAGGGCTCGCCGGAGCCGTTCGACGATCGGCTCGGGGAGGCCCGCAACGCCCCCGACGAGCGGTCCGTCGCGGCGTCGATGCGGGCCCTGCTGGCGGGGAGCCAGCTCGCCGTCCGGCGGAGCGAGTGGACCGGCCAGGAGCCGTACACCGTCCGCTGCATCCCCCAGGTGCTGGGGGCGGTCCGGGGCGCGCTCGGCCCCGCGGAGGAGCTCCTCGGCCGCGAGCTCAACGCCGTGACCGACAATCCCCTCGTCTTCGAGCGCGACGAGTTCCTGAGCGGCGGGAACTTCCACGGTCAGTCGCTCGCCTTCGGGCTCGACACCCTCGCGCTCGCCGTGCAGTACGTCGCGGGGTTCTCCGAGCGGCGGATCTCGCGGCTCCTCCACCCGGCGCTCAACCGGGGCCTCCCCGCCTTCCTCGCGCCGACGCCGGGGGTCTCGAGCGGCCTCATGGTCCCCCAGTACGTCGCCGCGGCGCTCGTCAACGAGAACGCGACCCTCGTCCACCCCGCGAGCGCCACGAGCCTCCCGACGTCCGCCGACCAGGAGGACTACGTGAGCATGGGCGCCTGGGCGGGGGCGAAGCTCCGCCGGGCGATCGAGAACGCGCGGCGCGTCGTCGCGATCGAGTGGCTCGTCGCCGGCCAGGCGCTCGAGCTCCGGCGTCCGAGGACGGGGGGCCGGGGCAGCGAGGCCGCCCTCCGCGCCCTCCGGACGCTCGCCGGGCCGTGGACCGAGGACCGGAGCGTCGCGCCCGACCTCGAGCGCGTCGCGGGCGCGATCGCCTCGGGCGCCCTGGTCGCCGAGGTCCGGCGGTCCGCTCCGTTCTGACGGTCGGCGGCGCCGAGGCGCGGCTAGAGCCGGAGCGAGACGAGGAGAGGGGCGAGCCGCTCGTGCGGGAGGCCGTAGAGCTTCCCGAAGGCGACCTTCCGGAGGTCGGCGCGCTCGAGCTCGCTCCGGAGCAGGTAGGCGAAGATCCCCGCCAGCGACAGGGGGTAGCCCAGGAGGCGCTTCAGCTCGGCGACGGCGCGGTCGCGCTGGAGCGCGACCTCGTAGCCGCGCAGGCTCCCCGCCTCGGCGAAGTCGGCCGCCCCCTCGCCGATCGAGGGGAACTGGCGGACGAGGTGGTCGGCGAGCTCGGGGACGGTGCGGGCGGCGTACAGCTCCCCCGCGCGGGAGTTCGGGATCGTCCCGCCGTCGAGCCAGCGCGGGACGACCGCGTCGAGCGGCAGCTCCGCCTGCTTGCCCTTGAGGAGCAGGAGGATGTTCCTCAGGTCGATCTCGCTCGCCACGAGCTCGCGCACCACCCACTCGTCGCCCTGGAAGAACCGCGCGCTCTCGAGCACGGTCCGGTAGTACTGCCGGTCGAGCGCGTGGAGGATCGGGAAGATGTCGCGGGTCCGCTGGAACGCCTCCACGAGCGGGAGGACCGCGGCGCCGTAGCCGTAGCGGACGAGGGCGGTGACCGTCGAGTCGAGCGTCGGTTCGGCGAGCAGCTGGCGGAAGTCGTCGAGCGTCATCACCCCGGCGTAGAGCCCCGCCGGGATCTCGCGGCTCGACACCAGGAAATCCTCCGTCTCGCCGACCGCGCGGCCCTGCGCCTTCGAGCTCAGGATCAGCTCGACGTTCTCGACGTCCCAGCGGCCGAGGTACGCGGCGACGACGGGCCGGCCGGCGAACGGCGTCGCCTCGAACGCGTGCCGGCACCGGCGCACGAACGTGCGGTTGATCGCGACCTCGAGGAGCGTCGGCCCGGGGTGCGTCGTCCGGGCCCGGGCGACGTCGGCGGCGTACGGGGTCGTCTCGAGGAGCTTCGCGAGCTCGCCCGGGTCCCGCGCCGCGAGGAGGGTCTGGAACATCTCCTTGCCGAGGAACGAGGGGAACTCGGGCCGGAGGCGCCCGAGCGCGCTCGCGTACGGAGAGCCGGCCATGGCGGGGCCCCCTAGCGGAACAGCGCGCGGACCCGGTCGGAGCGCAGGCGCAGGAGCTCGTCGAACGACAGGTTGAGGCGGCGCCGGCCGTCCGGCGTCTCGGCGACGATCCCTCCCAGGATCGGCTCGGCGGCGGGGTCGAACGATTTGCCCGCGAGCCGCCCGAGCGTCGCGGCGTCGTCCGCGCGCCCCCGGATCCTCACCGTGCGGCCGAGCTCGTCGGTCGCGGTCGCGATCATGCGCTTCAGGACCCCCGCGTACGCCGGGGAGCCGGCGAACTCGAGGAGGAGCTCCCTCGTCTCCTCGAGGGCGCGCTGCAGCCGGGCCTCCCGGGCCTCGTAGAGGAGCTTGCGGGCCGCGAGCTTCGCCCCCGCGAGGCGCTGCGCCCGTTCGCGGGCCGCCTCCCTCTCGCCCGCCTGGCGGGCCTCGGTCCGGATCGCCGCGACCTGGCGATCGCGCTCCCCGTCGATCCTCGCGACCTCGGCCGCGGTCGACGCCCGGAGCGCGGCGACGTCCGCCTCGCCGCGCCGACGAATCTCCTCGACGAGACTCTCGAGCGGCATCGGCGGCGCCCGGCGCGGTCTACAGGACCCCGAGCAGGAGGACGATCCCCAGGACGAACCCGATGATCCAGAGCGTCTCGGGGATCACGAAGACGAAGAGGAACTGCCCGAACTTTTCGGGCTTCTCCGCGATGATCCCCATCCCCGCGGCCCCGATCCCGGACTGGGCCATCCCGGTGCCGATGAGGCCGCCCGCGATCGAGATGCCGGCGGCGAGGGTCTCGTAGTCGGTCGGCATGGGGGACCGCCGCGGGCGAGCGGGGTGGGGTATATAACCGTCCCCTCGGCCGGCGCCGGGAGCCGCGGTCTCCGGCGGACTACGACGGCTCCCCCGCCGGGGCGGCCGGGGCCTCCGCCTCGGGGCGTCCTCGCCGGGCGAGGAGCGCGAGGGCCCCCCCCCACGTGACCCACCCGCAGAGGTACGCGCTCGCGCAGACGAGGCAGAGGGCGTGGATCTCGCCGAGCTCGACGTAGAGGAAGTAGAGCGAGAGGGCCGTCCCCGCCCCCGTCAGCGCGACGAGGCCGACGGTCCGGCGGACGTCGGCGGGCCGGGCCTCGGCGAGCGCGGCGACGACGAAGATCAGGACGAACCCCGCGATCCCCCAGGCGAAGTCGGGGACGCCGAGGGTCGTGGTCCGGCCGCTCTCCGCGACCGCGGTGCACGAGATGAACCCGTTGACCGTGCACGCGCCCCGGAGCGACGCGCTCACGGTCTCGGCGGCCGCGAACAGGGAGGCGACGAGGCCGATCCCCGCCGCGAGGTAGACGGCCGAGCGGAGGGAGCGGGTGCGCATCGGCCTAGAGCTGCTTGAAGTCCCGCGTGACGTTCGTCTGCGTGGCGGCCGTCCACGCGGGAGAGACCTGCGTCGACAGGGTCGTGACCGTGGTGCTGACCGTCGAGTCGGTCACCCCCATCTCCTTGAGAAGGATCGCCATGATCCACCACGCGGCGTTCTGGACGGTGGTCCAGGCCGCGCTGTTCGTCTCGTTCCGGACCGCCTGCTCGACGATGTGCTGCCCCGAGGAGTCGTTCGAGTACGTGTACGCCGACAGGCCGCTCGGGTCGACGAGCGTCGAGCCGCCGTGGACGTACTGGCCCCCGATGACGAGGAACGGGATCGACCCGGCGCTGTAGGCCGTGAGGTACGCCTGCTCGCGGCAGCTCGACGTCGCCGGGGTGTCGCCGTCCGTCGGTCCGTCGTACTCGCTCACCTCGAAGGCGATGTGGGTCGACGAGAGCTGGGTCGTGGCGAGGACCATCTCCGGGGTCCCCGCGTAGACGTCGGTGAGCGACGAATGGCTCGTGGAATTCCCGGAGGTGGTCCCGAACTCGATGAGCGCCTTCCAGATCGCCCAGCTGCTCGCCGAGCAGTACGGGCACCACGTCGCCCCGTAGAAGTAGAGGACGGGCTTCCCGCCCTCGGTCCATCCCGGCAGGTGGCCCGTCGCCCAGCCGGGCGCGGACGTCGACGAGAGCGCCGACGCGGGCGGAAGGTACGGGCACCCGTAGGCGAACGCGCCCACCAGGCCGACGACGCCGCTGAACAGGAGCCCGAGGACGATGCCGCTCACGAGGGTGGAGCGGAGCAGGGGCGACCACCGCTTCGCCCCCGACGTCCTCCAGAGGGCGTAGATGAGGACGAAAGCGACGATCGCGAGCGCGAGACCGATCCACGGGATCGCGGGGAGCAGGAGGCCGACGGGCGACGGCGCCGCGTACGCGAGGAGGAACCAGATCGCGACGAACGGCACGGCGAGGTAGCCGACCCGGGTGAGGTTCCAGCCGGGGCCGAGGCTCCCTCGGCCGGGCCGGTCGGGATTCGGGGCGCGCGGCGGCGAGCCCGGGGTGCCCCGCCGGGAGCGATGGTAGAGGGCCCGGAGGGCTCGCCCCGGTCGGCCCGCCGTGGAATCCGGGTGGAACGCCACCTTCGGATCGGCCGCGATGCGCTCCCAGTCCCAGCCTTTGGCGCGGAGCTCGTCGACCCGGTCCCAGTCGACCATCGCCCGACGAACCCGGGGGTGGCATTTCCCCCTTTCTCCCCCGCCGACGGAGACGACCGACCCCCCGGACCCGACCGCCTATTAGCGGCCCCTCGGTGCGGCCCGCGGATGCGGCTCACGTTCCTCGGCACCTCGGGCTCCTGGCCGACGAGGGAGCGGTCCGCGAGCGCGATCGCGCTCGCCCTCGAGAAGGAGCTCGTCCTCCTCGACTGCGGCGAGGGGACCCAGCGCCAGCTGTTCCAGTCGAGCGCCTCGTTCATGCGCGTCCGGCGGGTGTTCCTCACCCACTTCCACGGCGACCACTTCCTCGGGCTCCCCGGCCTCATCCAGAGCATGTGCCTCAACCACCGGGAGGAGCCGCTCGACATCTACGGCCCGCCGGACGCGACGGAGATGGTCGGCCGGGCGCTCCGGATGGGGTACTTCACGCTCCGCTTCCCCGTCGAGGTCCACGCGCTCGCGCCGGGCAGCGAGGTCGAGCTTCCCGGTTACCGCGTCCGCACCGCGGCCGCCACCCACCCGGTCCCCGCCCTCGCCTACCGGATCGAGGAGGGACCGCGGCGGGGCCGGTTCGACGGGGCGCTCGCCCGCTCGTTCGGCCTCGAGGGGCCCGACTTCGCCCGGCTCGAGGAGGGCGAGACCGTCCGCGTGGGGGGGCGGGTCGTTCGCCCCGAGGACGTGATGGGGCCGCCGAGGCCCGGTCGGTCGGTCGTCTACTCCGGCGACACCGCCCCGGCGGAGGACGTCGCGCGGCTCGCCGAGAAGGCGACGATCCTCGTCCACGAGGCGACCGCCGCCCAGGAGATCGAGAAGGAGGCGAACGAGTGGGGGCACTCCTCCGCCCGGCAGGCGGCCGAGTGCGCCCGGGTCGCCGGGGTCGGGGCGCTGTTCCTCACCCACTTCTCGGCCCGCTACAAGGAGCTCGAACCCCTCGAGTCCGAGGCCCGGATCGTCTTTCCGGGATCGACCGCGGCCCGGGACCTCCTGGAGCACCTCGTCCATCAGCCATGATCCGGGCCGACCTCCTCGTCCACGACCTCGCCGAGGCGGCGACCCTCGGGCGGGGCCCGCGGCCCCGCCGGGGCGCCGCGATGGAGGAGCTCTCCCGGATCGCCGACCCCGCGATCGCCGTGGACCGGGGCCGCGTCGTGTGGATCGGGCGCGAGCGGGGGTGGAGGCGCGCGGTCCGCCTCCGGCCGGGGGCTCGCACCGTCGCGGGCGGCGGGGGAACGCTCGTCCCCGCGTTCGTGGACGCGCACACCCACGCGATCTTCGCGGGGGACCGGACCGCCGAGCTCGTCGAGGCGGTCCGCGGTCGCACGACGTACGTCCGGACGGCGCGCCGGGGCGGCGGGATCTACACCACCGTCCGCGCGACCCGTCGGGCGTCGGACGCGGCGATCCTGCACGCCACGGAAGCTCGCCTCCGCGCGATGGCGGGGAGCGGCACGGCCTCGGTCGAGGTGAAGTCGGGGTACGCGCTCACCCCGTCCGGAGAGCTCCGCCTCCTCCGGATGATCCCCCGGCTCGGACGCCGGACCGGCCTCGAGCTCGTCCCGACGTTCCTCGGGGCGCACGCGATCGCCCCGGAGTACCGGCGTCGTCCTCGCGCGTACGTCGACCGGCTCGTGCGGACGATGCTCCCCGCCGTCGCCCGCCTGGGCCTCGCCCGGTTCTGCGACGTCTTCTGCGAGCCGGGGTTCTTCTCGGTCGCCGAGGCCGAGCGGATCCTGCGGGCCGCGGCGGCGCTCGGCCTCGGCCTCAAGGTCCACGCCGACGAGTTCGTGCTCTCGGGCGGAGCCCGCCTCGCCGCCCGGCTCGGCGCCCGGTCCGCGGAGCACGTGCTCGCGACGGGCCCCGAGGACCGCGAGCGGCTGGCGCGGGCCGGCGTCACCGCCGTCCTCCTCCCGCTCACGGCGCTCGCCTCCGCCGCCGGCCGGAGGAGCCCGGGCCGCGAGCTCGTCGACGCCGGGGTCCCGGTCGCCCTCGGCACCGACTGCTCGCCGGCGACCTGGGTCGAGTCGATGCCGCTCGTCGTCTCCGCGGCGGTCCACGCCGCCCGGATGACGCCGGCGGAGGCGCTCACGGCGGCGACGGTCAACGCGGCGCACGCCTCGGGCCTCGAGCGCGCGGGGACGGTCGAGGTCGGCGGTCCGGCCGACTTCTCGGTGTTCCCCGTGCCGAGCGCCGAGGGGCTCGGCTACCGGTTCGACGTCCGTCCCACGCTCGTTTTCCGTCAGGGAAAACCGGTTTCTCCGGCGTGACTCCGTCAGCAGTTTCAAATAGGAGGCGTTTCCTTGGCGCCGGTCGAGGTCTCACCCATGGCAGAGCGTGTCGGCAAGGAGCAGGTCAAGCGCGAGAAGGGTTACCTGTACTACCTCGGGAAGGACGGGTACCTCTGGAAGACCCCGACGAAGCTGAACAAGTCCGGGCGCAAGGCGCGCGTCGGGACCGAGAAGATCAGCCGGGCCGACGGGTACATGTACTTCCTCGACAAGAAGGGCTTCGTATCCCGCGCCAAGATGAAAAACGCCTGAATTCGGGCGTCGAACCGGGGGGCGGCCCGTGCGCGGCCGCCCGTCCCCCGCCCCAACCCGTTCCTTTCCCTTCCTGAGCGATACTGGCGGGCCCTAGCCCGGCCCGGAGCGCGCGTCGAGAGGGTCGGATGGTCTGTCGCAACGACCCCGGCGATCCGCGGCGGTGCGAGCGGTGCGGGGCGTTCCTCTGGGTCGCCGAGGAGGGCCTGTTCTGCGGCGACTGCGGGGTCCTCATGCCGTGCACGATGAGGCTCCTCCCGCCCCCCGAGGAGCCGTCGGCGCCGCCGACGGGCCGGGCGCCGGGGCCGGCGTCGTCGCCCGCGCCCGGTTCCCCGCGAGGATTACCGAGGAACGGCCGCTAGGTTCCGCGCGACGCGAGCGATCCCGCGTCACGGTCCGCGTCGGACCGAGCTAAGATATAGGACGACGCGGTAGCCGCGCCCCGGAGGGTTGTGTTGGTCTCCTGCGCTGTCGTGATCGCGTCCCAGGTTCGTCCCGAACGGGGTGAAACGGCCCGCTTCCGAGGGCGTTTCGCTCGGTGTTCGGCGTGGGCTTACTAGGCCCGCGAAGGATCTCACGGTCACGAGCTCAGGCTCCCGTCGACCCCCGAGGGATCTACCTTTATGGCAGCCGCAAAGAAGCGACCCGTTGCCGCAGACGCCGAGGCCGCCCGCTCGGCCCCCCGTCTCGGCCGCGAACCGATTCCCGTTCCCCGTCTCGTGCCCCGCGGCACGACCGCCCTCGACACGGTCGAATGGCGGTCGCACGACGCCCGCATCAAGAGCGCCGACGGCAAGGTGATCTTCGAGCAGAAGGGGGTCCGCGCCCCGACGACCTGGTCGGAGACGAGCCTCAACATCGCGGCGTCGAAGTACTTCCGCATCATCGGCGGCCGCCGCGAGGACTCGATCGCGGGGATGATCCAGCGGGTCTGCCACTGGATCGCCCAGCGCGGCGTCGATCTGGGCTACCTCGACACCGCCGAGGAGGCGACGCAGCTCGAGGAGAGCCTCTCCTACCTCATGGTCCAGCAGATGGCGGCGTTCAACAGCCCCGTCTGGTTCAACGTCGGGGTCCGGGACCCGCCCCAGTGCTCCGCCTGCTTCATCCAGTCGGTCACGGACGACATGGACTCGATCCTCGCGCTCGCGACGAGCGAGGGGCGGCTGTTCAAGGGCGGGAGCGGCACCGGCACGAACCTCTCGCCGCTCCGGGGGAGCCACGAGCGCCTCGCCGGGGGCGGGATCGCCTCGGGCCCGGTGTCGTTCATGCGGGCGTTCGACGCCCTCGCGGGCGTGATCAAATCGGGCGGCACGACCCGTCGCGCGGCGAAGATGGTGATCCTTAACATGGACCACCCCGACATCGTCGACTTCATCGACTGCAAGGTGAAGGAGGAGGAGAAGGCCCTCGCCCTCATCCGCTCGGGCTACTCCGCCAACTTCGACGGGACCGACCCCGACTCCGCGTACGCCTCGATCTCCTACCAGAACGCGAACCACTCCGTCCGGATCCCGGACGCGTTCATGGAGGCGGTCCTCCGCGACGGCGAATGGACGACGTACAACCGCACGGACCACTCCGTGGCGGCGAGGCTCCGGGCGCGGGACCTGTGGCGCAAGCTCGCGTACGCGGCCTGGCGCTGCGGGGACCCGGGGGTGCAGTTCGACGACGTCACGAACGACTGGCACACCTGCCCGAACACCGGCCGGATCCACGCCTCGAACCCGTGCAGCGAGTACCTGTTCCTCGACGACTCGGCGTGCAACCTCGCCTCCCTGAACCTGATGAAGTTCCTCGCCTCCGACGGGACGCTCGACGTCGAGCGCCTCCGCGCGGCGGTCCGGACGATGATCCTCGCCATGGAGATCGTCGTCGACGCGTCGAGCTACCCCACCGCCGCGATCGCCCAGAACTCCCGCGACTACCGGCCCCTCGGCCTGGGGTACGCGAACCTGGGCTCGCTCCTCATGCACTACGGGCTCGC